>CADBTU010000111.1 GCA_902797625.1 uncultured Bacteroidota bacterium
AATCTTAAATAGTGTTTTATGTTTTTTCGTTCCAAAATATTTTACATTAGAATGTGGGTTATTTCCACGAGTCTGTCATTATTTTGGTTAAACGTGTGTTCTCAGTCCGAGATAGACTCTATTAACAAACATCGCTTGCAAGAAGTTAACATAAATCATTATGAAGATCAAAGAGTTTATGATGGTCCTGCTTCAATTCAAATATTTCACGCTAAGAGAATAAAACAACTACCCGTATTGCAGCTTTCTGACGCCTTGAAATATATGTCTGGGGTTGTGATTAAAGATTATGGCGGAACTGGAGGAATGAAAACAATTTCTGTGCGTGGACTTGGCACTCAACACACAGGTGTTGCATACGATGAGATTACCATTTCGGATTGTCAAACTGGACAAATTGATCTCAGTAAGTTGACGTTAGACAATGTTGGGTCATTACAACTAATTGTTGGAGCTGATGACAAAATCTTTCTTCCTGCGCGCCTCCTTTCTTACAGTAGTCTCTTAAAAATAAAAACTGTCAATGCTATTCCTGACAAAAATTTTGGTTTGCGTGTAGGAGGAACTATAGGACTTTATGGTTACTATTCGACACAAGCTGCAATTTTTACTAAGATAAAATCAAAAAAATACCAGCATCGTCTGTTTTATTGGAATCTTTTTACTGACTTGATGCGTTCAAAGGGAGATTATCCTTACATAATCAAATACGGAGGTGCTAATGATAGTATATCACGTGAGATTAGAAAAAATTCAACAGTTCATTCTTGTAACATAGAAACCAATGCTGTGTGGCAAATAGATCAAACGCAGCGCTTGAATGTTAAGTTGTATTATTATGGCTCCGATCGCGAACTTCCACCAGCAACTGTTTTTTACAGCAACAACTCGCATCAAAAACTTTGGAATAGAAACGCTTTTGTTCAAGTTCATTATCATAATTATTTTAATAAAAAATGGGCTTACCAAGTTAATGCCAAAGCTAATTATGATTATACTCGCTACCTTGACCCTGAATATCTTAACGAGCAAGGTTTTTTAGATAATCATTACCATCAAACTGAAGGTTATTTATCTAATGCAGTGCAATATACTCCAATCGCAACGGATGAAGAATCAAAAAAAATTAGATTATTACAGTTTTCATTATCACAAGATGCTTTTATTCAGCATTTAGATGCAAATTCTTTGAATTATCAAGAACCTTCTCGAATAACATCTTTAAGTGCTATCTCTATGAATATTGCTGGAAATCAATGGAAGATAACTGGAAATTTACTTTTTACTTATGTTGATAACATTTTGAAAAATGTTTTAGATATTTCAGATTTTTCGCATCTATCTCCAACGGTAGGTGCTTCTTTTAAAATCAATAAAACTTTCAGTTTACGAACATTTTATAAAAATATATTTCGAATGCCAACCTTTAACGATCTTTATTATCGTGAAGTAGGAAATATCTATCTAATGCCCGAAAAAACTCATCAGTGGAATGTTGGTGCAGTTGTTGATGATGTATTTGTAGTACATAGAAAAGTATCAACCTCTGTTACTCTTGACAGCTATTTTAATATTGTTAAAGATAAGATAGTGGCATTTCCATCACATAATCTCTTCACGTGGACAATGTTAAATTATGGAAAAGTTTATGTTATAGGCATAGAACTTAATAATGTTTGGAAGTATCATATTTCAAAAAAACAGTATATACTCTTAAATGGAAACATTACTTATCAAAAAGCTATAGATCGTACTGACAAGGAGAGTAAAACTTTTAATCATCAGATACCTTATACTCCACTTTTTTCTGGTTCAATTTCGTTAAGTTGGTATAATCCTTGGTTTACAATAAGTTATTCTTTGATAGCTTCTGGTAAACGATACACTTTACCTCAGAATATTCCATCCAATGAGGTTCAACCATATTTTGATCATAGTATATCATTAGCACGCGATTTTAATTTAAACAGTTCAACTTTTTCCCTAAAAGCCGAATTTTTAAATATTGCAAATCAACATTACGAGATTATTCGCAATTATCCTATGCAGGGATTTGGATTTAGATTCAGATTTATATATAATTTTGGAAAATAATTTCATATTTCGAAAATGTCTGCGGGCGTTATCATTCATAGAAGAAGTTCTTTTGAATTTTTACTAATCATCTTCTTTGTATATGGTATCTACCTAAAAATTTTTTAGCTTAGTTCTTCATTTTTTTAAGCCTTGAGAAAACGAAATATTTTTCTATGTAACCAAAATTTAATACAAACAAAAATAGTTATTATTTTGTTTGTGGTTATTAAAATATTTTATAATTTTGCATTTGAAAATAAAATATAACAAGAACAAGATATTACAAAAACTATGAAAAGCAAATATTATGAGATTAGACAATTATCCGATTTTTAAAATATTATTGCCATTCTTAATAGGAATTATCATTGCGTATTTATGTGATTTTCAGGAGCAAAATCGTAATATGATATTTTTTTTAACAATAGTAATAGTTGTAGTTTCAATTGCCATATCAACATTAAAGTCTTATAGATATGATTTTATTCAATTCATTTTTATTGAGTTATCATTTTTATTGGTTGGGATAATACAAACGGACAGAAAATATCCAAAATCAGCTTGTAATACAGATAGAGAAGGCAACTATATTGTGCGTTTAGTATCTGGACCGTCAATAAAGGAGAGGAGTATAAAATTTGAGGCAGAGATAATAAAAAGTGATGATGATTCCATAAAGAGTGGTAAAATATTGTTGTATTATAAACATAGTAAAGCTGTTTCACAGCTTACGTATGGCGATATTTTATTAACACATACAAAATTACAGAGAATACGGTCGCCATCAAATCCTAACGTTTTTAACAACGAAAAGTATATGCGTCGCAGGGGAGTATATTTTACAGGTTTTGTGCGAGAAAACGATTGGATAAAAGTTGGTCATAAACCTAAATATTTCATTTGGGAAATAGCTCAAAAAACGCGAGGAAAATGTGTTTCAATATATGAATCGGCGGGGATGAAGGGGGAGGAGATGGATGTTTTAAAAGCAATATTATTAGGAGATGATGATACGTTAGAGCCGAGTTTAAAAAAATCCTATTCTTCGGCGGGGGTTAGTCATATATTGTGTGTTTCAGGGATGCACGTAGGTATTATTTTTATGATCATCAATTTTTTGCTAAAGCCATTAGATTATTTTAAAACGACGAGAATAATAAAGACAATTCTTATGATATTGTTTATTTGGTATTATGCAAATATTACAGGATTAGCACCCTCTGTGTCTCGTTCAGCAGCGATGTTTACTTTTGTAGCAATAGGACAGGTTTTGCAAAGAAACACCAATGTTTTTCATAGTCTTTTTGCTTCAATGTTTATTCTGCTTATGAGAAATCCATTGCTTCTATTTGAGGTGGGGTTTCAATTAAGTTATTTGGCAGTTTTCGGTATAGTTATATTTCAACCAAAAATTGCAAGCATAATTAATTTTAGAACCAAGATAGGAAAATATTTTTGGGAAATTCTATCTGTGTCGGTTGCAGCACAATTAGCAACATCTCCGATATCTATTTATTATTTTTCGCAATTCCCTAACTATTTTATGTTTTCCAATTTGGCTGTCATAACTTTGTCTTTTGTAGTAGTAATTACGGGAGTAGTTCTTGTTTTATCATCACTAATACCTTTTTTATCAGAATTTATATCCAAAATTCTAACAATAGAGATAAGTTTGATGAACAAAATAATAGTAAATATCGAAAAAATTCCATTTTCTGTTACTAAAAACATAGATTACAATATAATGCAAGTGATTTTACTCTATATGACAATATGTTTAGTTTCTCTTTTTTTGTACCACAATAGAAAAAAATATCTATTGTTAGCGGGGTTATTTTTTACCGCTTTTGTGATAAATTTTCCGATAAAAAGGATAATAAATTTAAGAATCAAAGAGTTGTTAGTCTATAACATTAAAAATTGTACAGCGTTAGAGTTTCGTTGTGATGGAAAAACATATATTTTCAGTGATTCAATAAAAGACAAAAAAGATAGACTATATGAATATAACATTGCGGCTCATTCGAAAAAAAATCTTATAGAGTCAACGATAATAAGATTAGACACTGCCGAATATAGTAATCTTCAGTTACTCAAAAGAGGAAATTTTATACGATTCATAGACAAAAATTATCTCATAGTAGACAAAAATATCGATAAAATCATAAAAAATATAAATTGTATTGAGATTGATTGTGTTATTTTGCATAACAATCCAAATGTTGCGCCCGAAGAGTTGCAAAATATCACAAATTTTAAGGAGGTGATAATTGATGCTTCAAACGGACGGTACATTATAGAAGAATGGAGAAAATATTGTTTAAAAAAAGGCTTTCCGATATGTATAACAGGTGAAAGAAAATATGAATAATAGATAGCGCAATTTTTGTATTTTTGCCGTTTGTTTTTTGAAAAAATTATGATAAATCATATTGTTGGAAAAATAACTGAAGTTAATCCTGCTTACGTTGTTATAGAGACGAGCGGGGGCGTAGGATATTATATAAATATTTCATTAGCAACTTTTTCGGAAATAAAAGAAAAAACTAATATATCCATTCTAACTCATTTTATAGTTAAGGAGGATGCGCAAGTTCTTTATGGATTTGCTACGGAAGAGGAGCGCGAATTATTTAAATTGTTACTTACAGTAAATGGTATAGGTCCAAACACGTCTCGACTCATTCTTTCTTCAATGAGTGTAGGTGAAGTTTTGAACGCCATTACTACAGAAGACGTAAAAGCAATACAGTCAGTTAAAGGCATTGGAGCTAAAACTGCGCAGCGCGTTATTATTGAGCTTAAAGACAAAGCAAAGAAAGCTGCGTGGTCGGATTCGGCAAAAATTAACGTTACATACAATAATAATAAATATGAAGCGTTATCTGCATTGGTTGCTTTAGGTTTTCCTAAAGCAGGGGCGGAAACGGTATTGGATAAAATTATTAAAGCTGAAGGAATCCAACTCTCCGTGGAAGAACTAATAAAGAAGGCATTGAAATTATTGTAACAAAAAAGCGAACACTTGAAAATAAGACATAAATATTTTTTAACGTTTTTGATATTTTTGGTAGGTATTGGAATATCAGTTGTGAATGCTACGGGGGTTAATCGTTTTCGTAAATCGTTGCCCAAAAAGGTGGAACTTTCATATCCTATTTTCCCGCCCGATACAACACCTCCAGGTGTGCCAAATACTGATATTAATCCGTTAAATTCAGACCCAAGCAATCCATTCTTTCTAAAAAACCCACCTGGTATTGGTCAATCGATTATATATGATCCAGTTACCAACACTTACAATTTCCAATATATGACTGGAAACTCTCCGTTTGGTCCTGGGGCAAGTATGAATATAAACGAATTTATAGATTACGACCTTCAACAAAGTGTGCATAATTATTGGCAGAACCAAAGTCGTGGTCTTGGAAGCCGAGGAAGTTCTGCGAGAGGTAGTGGTTTAATACCCCAACTTCACATAGGAGGAGATATTTTTGAAGGAATATTCGGCAGTAATACTATTGATATTCGCCCTTCTGGTAATGTAGGATTAAAAATTGGTGCTAAATACACCATGACAGACAATAAATTTTTACCTGAAAAACAACGCCGACATCTTCAACTTGATTTTGATGAAGATATACAGCTTAGTTTATTGGCGAAAATTGGTGATAAAATTGAGTTTAACCTCAACTATTCTACTGCTGAACAACTTGCTGTAGCCACAAACTCAGATCAATTAAAACTTAAATATAATGGTAAAGAGGATGATATTCTTCAACTTATTGAGTTTGGTAATATTTCTTTCCCACTTAACAGCACTCTGATTACAGGTAGTCAGAGTCTTTTTGGTGTAAAAACGCAACTAAAGTTTGGTAACCTTCTTGTTTCTGCAGTGGCTTCAAGTAAGAAGAGTACAATGCAGACAATGACAGTTACAGGTGGAGCAGAAGAAAATGAGTTTTATTTTAGAGCTGATGAATACGAAGAAAATAAGCACTTTTTCCTCGGGCAATTTTTTCAACAACATTATAATCAATATCTTAGCACTCTACCTTTAGTGAGTTCGCCTATAGTAATTACAAAGATAGAAGTATGGAGAACAACAGTAGGTGCTGCCACAACGAATAATCGTAACATTGTAGCTTTTACAGATTTAGGAGAATATGCACCAGAATTTGTAAATATTTCATACAATCCTGCATACAGTGGAGGGCAATACCCCGATAACTATATAAATAATCTTCCTTCTTACGCTGATAGTTCTCTTATCCGTAACCTTGCAAACGTTTCAGGAAATATGCAATCTTTGGGGTTTAAGTCTGGAACAAACTACGAAAAAGTTGAGAGTGCAAGGCTTCTTTCTCCTAATGAATACACAGTAAACACTAAGTTGGGATTTATATCACTTAATTCGGCTCTTGCTTCAGACCAAGTTTTGGCGGTTGCATTCCAATATACTGTAATCGGAGATGATAAAGTATATCAAGTTGGTGAATTTTCCAATGAAGTTGCTACACCAAATTGTATTCGAGTAAAATTATTGAAGAGTTCTAACTTAAATACTAAATCGCCTCTTTGGAAGTTGATGATGAAGAACGTATATAGTTTATCGGCTTATCAGGTTGCAAAAGAGAAGTTTAGGTTAAATGTTTTATATACAGGTGATGCAGAAGGAACTCCAAACGGATTTTTTACTCAAGGTGCGCAGAAAGGAATACCGCTTATTCGTTTATTGGGAATGGACCGTCTTAATCAACATTTAGATCCATCACCTGATGGTATATTCGATTTTATAGATGCAGCAGCAACAAATGGCGGAACAATAAATTCTACCAATGGAAGAATTTATTTTCCAACAGTTGAGCCATTTGGTAAAGATTTGAGAGCCGTTATTGATGAGCCCGAGTTAGCTGATAAATATGCTTTTGATTCGCTATATACGATGACCAAAACGATGGCTCAGCAGGTTACAAACAAAAATAAGTTCTATATTGAGGGTTCATACCGTTCTTCGTATGGTTCGGAATTTCATTTTACAGGCGGAGGAACGGTAAAAGCCATTAAAGTTACTGCAGGTGGTACTCCATTGATAGAAAACGTTGACTATACTGTGAAC
Source organism: uncultured Bacteroidota bacterium (assembly GCA_902797625.1). Taxonomy (GTDB): domain Bacteria; phylum Bacteroidota; class Bacteroidia; order Bacteroidales; family WCHB1-69; genus F23-D06. The sequence continues at coordinate 7,196 of CADBTU010000111.1, forward strand.
TTAGATATGGGAGTTGTAACTATTATTAACCAAAGTATTTTGGCTTCAGGAACTCCTATTCAAATAACTTCTGAGGGAGAGAACCAGTATGAAACAACTAAGCGAATGTTTGGTGTAAATATGGATTATATATTTTCTCCAAATTTCACAGTTGGAGCTACATTGCTTAATCTTCGTGAGCAACCATATACAAATAAAGTTAATTATGGGGATGAACCTATCAACAATATGATTTGGGGAATGAATTTTGCATACAAGACAGAGCTTCCTTTCATTACCAAAGCTGTTGATTTGTTAAGTTTTCATAAAACGACGGCAAAATCATATTTAACTTTAGATGGAGAGTTTGCTCATTTTATACCAGGTCATAATCGCGCAATAGGAAAAAGTGGTTCAACTTATATTGATAACTTTGAGGCAGCTAAGTCAACTATTGACTTATCATCACGAAGTGGCTGGGTATTAGCATCTACACCTCAAGGTCAGCCCGACCTTTTCCCCGAAGCTTTATCGGTTACATCTTCGGCGCCGCGCCGCAGACAACTTGCATACGGTTTTAACCGCGCAAGATTGGCATGGTATATAATAGAATCGTCATTTTATAATGGTGGTTCATCTGTGCCATCAAACTTAACAAAAGACGATTTATCAAGACCATACGCACGTGCTGTGTATGAACCAGAATTATTCCCATACAAAGATATACCCACAACATCACTTTCTACTCTAATGAGCGTGTTCAACATAGCATTTTATCCAGAGGAGAGAGGTCCTTATAACTATGATGTTGATGGCTCTGAAGGATTTTCAAGAGGTTTGAACGAAGACGGAACCTTGCGCGACCCCGAAACTCGTTGGGGAGGTATTATGAGAAAATTCGATAACACTGATTTTGAATCCTCAAATTACGAATATATTGAGTTCTGGATGATGGATCCTTTTATAGAAAATCCTAATCATAAAGGAGGTAAACTATATTTTAATTTGGGAGATATATCTGAAGATATTCTTAGAGATGGTAGAAAATTCTTTGAAAATGGTTTGCCAGCTAATGGTTCAGATGAAAATGTAGATTTTACCGTTTGGGGACGAGTTCCTAATACTCAACTTATTGTTAATGCTTTTGACCAAGATGAGAATGCTCGTCTAAATCAAGATGTTGGTTATGATGGTTTGCCAACAGCAAGAGAAAAGGAGTATTTCAAAGAAATTTATCTCGACCGTATAGCAGCAGCTTTTGGACCAGGTTCTCAAGCGTACGAAAAGGCTGTAAACGACCCGTCGGCTGATAATTATCATTATTTCAGAGGCTCAGATTATGACGCAGCAGATTTAAAAGTTAATGATCGTTATAAATATTATAACAACTCAGAAGGCAACTCTCCAGATGGAAGTCAAAGTACAGAAAATTATCCAACAGGAGAATCTAATCTTCCTAATATGGAAGATATGAACAATGATAATACTTTAAGTGAGGATGAACGTTATTATCAATATGTGATAGAGTTATCACCTGATAGAATGAATGTGGGCGAAAATTATATTAACGACATTTATGTTGCTCATCCAAATCCGCTACCAAACGGAGAGCGCCCTATTACAAAATGGTATCAGTTTAGAATCCCAATACATAATCCAGATAAGGTTGTGAATAATATGTCTGGCTATAATTCAATCCGCTTTATACGTGTTTTTATGCGTGATTTTGAAGAACCAATCATCTGTCGTTTGGCTACTTTCGAGCTCGTTCGCAGCGATTGGCGCACATATAATATGAGTCTCCGTGAAGATGGTGATTATATTCCAACTCAAGATGACGGTGCTTGTTCTTTCTACGTAGGTACGGTAAGCATTGAAGAGAATGGTAATCGTGTGCCAATCCCTTATATGTTGCCTCCTGGAATTGTTCGTGAAACATCTTACGGAATGACTGCTCAAACATATCAAGAAAATGAACAGTCTGCTACTCTTAAAGTTGTTGACTTGCCAGATGGTGATGCTCGTGCTGTATATAAGAGCACATCTTATGACTTTAGACAATTCAATAATCTACAGATGTTTATTCATGCAGAAGATGTGTTTTCTTCTGGAGATTTAAAGAAAGGTGATGTAACTGTATTCGTGAGACTTGGTTCCGATTTTAAGGAAAACTACTATGAATATGAAATACCGATAGAAATAACTCCTTGGTCTTGCGGTCGCGATACGGCTGCAATTTGGCCTAAAGCAAATAGATTATATATCACTCTTGACTCGTTGGTAGCCCTTAAACAAGAAAGAAATAAGGCAGTAAGAATGGGGTATCATCCAAATAATTATGTGCCATTTTTTAGTAATGATGGAGATAATAGAATGACAGTTGTAGGAAATCCTAATCTTGGTGATGTAACAACTATAATGATAGGTGTAAGAAACCCTAAAAAGCGTACACTCAACGATAATGATGATATGAAGCCAAAATCAGTTGAACTTTGGATTAACGAGTTACGATTGAATGGTTTCGACGATCGTCAAGGGTTTGCAGCTTTGTTACGCGCAAGAACAACTCTCGCTGATGTTGGTGATGTTTCTGTATCAACAACTTATTCAACTCCTGGCTTTGGATCTATTGAACAATCAATAACTCAACGTACACACGAAACTAATTTCAATCTTGATATTGCAACTAATATTGATGGTGGAAAATTGTTGTTCCCTGAAAGGTGGAATATAAAGATTCCTGTTCACTACGACTATTCGCTTGGTGTTGTTCAACCAGAATACAATCCTCTAAACCCTGATGTAAAAATGCGCGATGAATTGTCGCAATACTCAACAAGTGAACAGCGAGACTCTCTTCGTTATCTTACGAACACTGTAACTCGTCGCCAAAATGTGAACCTTATGAATGTTCGTAAGGAGAGAGATTTCTCGAAAGGAAATGTTAAGATGCGCCCTTGGGACGTTGAAAACCTTGATTTCTCATATTCTTACTCAGAATTAGTTCAAAGAAATGAAGACCTTGAGCTTAATAATGAATATATCCACAATGGAGAGATAGGTTATACTTTTAGCACAAATCCTAAAAATTATAAACCTTTTGCACGTGCAAAATGGACAAAAAATAAATGGTTACAGTTGATTCGCGATTTCAATATTACTCCTATGCCGAAGAATATAACCTTCCGCACAACGCTTCATCGTGATATGCAACAGTTTAAATATCGTCCTAAGAGTCAGGGAAATATCATTATAGATACAAATTATGTAAAATCTTTTGATTGGACAAGAAATTACGCTTTAAATTGGGATATTTTCCAAAGTTTAAAATTAGAATTCAAAGCTAACGCATCAGCTCGTATTGATGAGCCAGAAGGACGTATAGATACTCGCATGGAAAAAGATTCTGTATGGAAGTGCTTAGGTAAAGGCGGGCGTACCACTGATTATCGTCAAACATTTAACGCAACGTATCAAATCCCTATAAATAAAATACCTATCTTTAAGTTTGTAAATGCCAACGTAAGATACAATTCAATGTATATGTTCACAGCTTCGGCTCTATCTTTGGCATATTTAGGCAATACTATTCAGAACTCTCAACAATTACAAGGAAATGCTTCTGTTAACTTAGTAACTCTATATAACACAGTACCTTATCTAAAGAAAGTTAATTCAGGAAATAATTCTTCACAAAGAGATAAAAAGGGTGGTGATAAAAAAGGTGATAGCAGAAGGAATGCTGATAATTTAACCGATAAGAACAAGTCTAAAAATGATTCTATAAAAGATAAGCCACAGGTTGGAAAGCTGATCTTAGATGGAACATTACGATTGTTAATGTCGGTAAGAAATGTGTCTGCGAATTTCTCGCAAGGGCAAGGTACAACTCTTCCAGGTTATATGCACTCTGCTACGCTCGTGGGACATTCTCGTGAAAGTAGTGGTCCAGGATTCTTGTTTATGTTTGGTGCTCAACCAGATATTCAGGCAATAGGGGCTCGCAACGGTTGGCTTACGACAGATTCTCTTATGAATACAGCATATCAGCGCACTAAAAATCAGGTTGTTAGCTTCCGAGCTACTGTTGAGCCTTTCCGCGACTTTCGTATAGAAGTTTCTGCAAGTAGAAACTTTACTGAGAATTTTTCTGAATATTTCCGCGTTGATGAATTGGGAAATCTGTCTCATTATACCCCTCAACGTAATGGTAATTTTAGTATGACTTATTGTGGACTAGGAACTTTCTTTAAAAACCACGATGAACTATTTGAAGATTTTCGAACAGTACGTGGAGAACTTGCTCAGAGATATGCTCTTAATAATCCTAATAGTACTGAAGTTGACCCAGAAACGGGCTTCCCTATAGGCTATAGTGCTTTGTCGCAAGATGTTTTGATGGGTGCTTTCTTTACAACGTATCTTGGTAAAGATCCACAAAAATCTAATATTTTCTCACCATTTCTTAAGATCCCTCTTCCAAACTGGCGAGTGAACTATAATGGTCTAACTAAAATTAAAGGAATGAACAAAGTGTTCCAAACTTTTTCTTTGATTCATAACTATACTTGTAACTACAATATCGGTGGATACGCTACTAATATCTCTTATAGAGAAAAAGAAGGTCATCCTGACGCATATAATGCTTTAGGAGATTTTATTCCAACTAATGAAATGAATCAAATTGCTTTAACAGAACAACTCTCACCTCTTATAGGTTTTGATATGACTCTGAAAAATAGTATGCTATTGAAAGTTGAATATAAACAAACTCGAAATGTATCGTTGAGTTTTGCTAACTCTCAGCTTACTGAAACAAGTAGTAAAGAGGTTTCTGTTTCTGCTGGTTATCGCTTTAAAGATATTAAAATAGGTTTAGTATTCTCTGGTAATAAACGTCAATTTGTAAGTGATCTAAATGTTACAGCTGGTTTCGGACTTAAAGATAATACCACAATCCTTAGAAAAATATCTGAACAATATTCTGAAGTTACTTCGGGTACTACGAATATTACAATCAATGTGGCTGCCGATTACCAATTTAGTCGTTTAGTTGGTATTAAATTTTACTATGATCAAGCTATTAATAATCCAAAAAAATCTAACCAATATAAGAATATGAACTTTGAAACTGGAATACAACTTCAGTTAATGCTTTCTCAATAATAAAAAATTATTATTTTTGCCGTAACATTTTCATTTTTCAAGACGTAATAAAATTTATACACTTAAGAATATAGAATATTATGAAAAGCAATAAAATATTGATAGTATTGGCTCTCGCTGTTTTAACATCTTTTGCCTTTGTTCAATGCAAAAAAGATGAATCTTGTAAAATGAAGGTTACCTGCTGGTATTCTTCTGATGGCGTTGCTTTAGATTCTATAGCCCCAGAAGCATCAATATCTTTCAATACAGAAAAATATCAAAATGGTACGGTTGATAGTATATTAACAAAATATCTTAGTGATACTTGTACCGATATGAAAGGCGTATTTGAATATACCTTTAATAACCCTGCAGTTTTTATTATTGATGCTACAAAGGTGGATACAATTAAAGATGATTTAGATAATGTGGTTGATATTATAAGATACAAAGGAACTGTACAACTTCAGGTAAAAGAAGGAGAATTAACAGAAAAAAATATTCTATTAGTGAAAGTAGCTCCTTTTGCTCCAGATCCTGAACCATAGCTTAAATATGGATATTTTATAAAAACTATATATTGAAGAAAAAATATTATAGTGCTGTTTTTTTAGTTCTCTCTTCAGTATTACTATTTATTATAATATTGTTGCGAGGCAGTGGTAAAGAACACAATCAGATAGAAAGATTTATCAAGAGTAAAACACATCACATTCGATTGGAAAGTGATACTATTTCTGTGTGTCTTTTTTATCACGCGGCGGATTATTTTGTTTATCAAGGCTCTTTGATTGGTTTTCAATATGATATTCTTCGTCAAATGGAGAAAGATTTAGGCAGACCTGTAAAGATAACTATTGAAACAGATCCAGACACAATGTTGCATACCGCATTGTCTGATAAGTATGATATTGTGTGTTATGATTTTGATAAGACAAATTTTTCTGGAACATATTTGACTTTATCGGAGCCATTATCTTACACATATCCAGTGTTAATAATGCGAAAACGTAGTCGTGAAGATACTTTGCGGAATTTTGTAGTAAATAGTTCAGCAACTTATTGTAATAAATTGGATTTTAGTGAATTGGAGAATTCGGAATCTTGGTCTGTGAAAAATAACCCAGATCAAACAGTTGAAGATTTGATGGAATTATTAGTAGAAAAAAAAATAGATTACGCGGTATGCAATAATAATGTAGCCATCACACTAATGCCGTTCTATAAACAACTAACAATAGGACCAAAAATTGGTAAAAACTTTCCTCGAACTTGGATACTAAATAATAGAAATAAGACTCTCAATGATTCAATAAACAATTGGATAATAGATTTTAAGGAGACGAACAAGTATCAGACTTTATGTAACAAATATTTATCTTCAGATTCGTATATTATTTCGCGCTCTTTTGGCAAAGAAAAATATACCACATCACAATACGATGTTATAATGAAATCAGTAGCGAGTAAGTATGGTTTTGATTGGCGTCTAATGTCGTCAATTATATATCAGGAATCTCGTTTTATACCAGATTTGATTGGCTTTGGGGGTAGTTTTGGGATTATGCAAATGATGCCTGTTACTGGAGAAAAATATGGAATTTCAGATACATCATCTATCGAAGAACAAATATTGGCTGGTGGCAAGTATATATCTTTCCTATGTAATATATTTAGAAATAAAGTAGATACTACTCAATTGTATTATTTTGTTTCAGGATCTTATAATTCTGGTCCAGGACATATTTTAGATGCTATGGCATTATGCGAGAAATATGGACACGACAAAACCAAATGGAATGAGGTTGTGGAGTATTTGATATTGAAATCTCACAAAGATTATTATAGCGATGAAGTTGTAAAATGTGGTTATTATCCAGGAAAGCATACAGCAAATTACGTTGAACAAGTAATGACAAGATATAACGGATACCTTTTAAAAGAATAGAGATGAAAGTTTTAATTATCGGGCGTGGCGGACGCGAACACGCAATAGCATGGAAAATTGCACAATCATCATTAAAACCTGAGATTTTCATAGCACCAGGTAACGCAGGTATGAAAACAATTACTTATCAAACAGGTTCAACAGTTCACCTTGTTGATATTGATGAGAATAGTTCAGAGGTGTTGTGTAAGTTTGCACAAGAAAATAATATAGATTTGACTATCGTTGGTCCAGAAGCGGCACTAATAAATGATATTGCGACAATATTTAAAGGTGCAGGATTAAAAATTTTTGCTCCGACAGCCGCTGCTGCGCAAATAGAAAGCAGCAAACAGTTTGCTAAAGATTTGATGCAAAAGTATGATATTCCAACCGCTAAATATAAAACTTTTGAAGATTACGAATCTGCAAGAATTTATTTAGATCAAAAAGGTGCCCCTATTGTTATAAAATACGACGGTTTGGCGGCTGGAAAAGGCGTTGTGGTGGCTATGACTAATGAAGAAGCCGATTCAGCACTTCGTGATATGCTTTTAGATAACCACTTTGGAAAAGGAAAAGTCGTAGTAGAAGAGTATCTTCAAGGTCCTGAATTTTCTCTTTTAGCATTAGTAAACGGAAAGCAGGTTATACCGTTGGCTATCTCACAAGACCATAAGCGAGCATATAATGGCGACAAAGGTCCTAATACTGGAGGAATGGGAGCTTATTCTCCAGTGCCCGTGATCCCTCAAGACGCTGTAGATTATGCATTGAATAATATTATGAAGCCAACTGCTGAAGCATTGATAAAAGAAAATTGCGAATTTTGCGGCATTCTCTATGGTGGTTTGATGTTAACAAAGGATGGTCCTAAAGTTATTGAGTTTAACGCACGTTTTGGCGATCCAGAAACCGAAGTTGTTCTTCCAAAATTAAAGAGCGATCTTCTACAAATGATACTTGATATACTTGAAAATAAAGAAGTTGTTGCAGAATTTCACGATGAGGCTTTTTTAGGTGTTGTGCTTGCCGCTAATGGTTACCCAGGAAGTTATGAAAAGAATATACCTATTAATGATATTACGAAACTTTCCCAACAAGTTTTCTTTATGGGTGTGAAAGAAGATAATGGAAATTTGTTTTCCAATGGCGGAAGAGTACTGATAGTTGTGGGTAAAGGAAAGGATATCACAGAAGCTCAAAAAGATGCCTATAACGGAGTATCTCAATTAGAAAATGATAATTTATTTCATCGAGATGATATAGGCTGGCAAGCGTTATAATTCTTCAATCTTCAAAGATTAATCGTTTAGGTAAATATGCGGTAACAATTAGTTTTGAGTTTTTTTGTACTGATTTTTAACATCTTTGTGATATTTACGATTCAGACGAATGAGTTCTAAAGGAGTGCGCAAAAAATCTTTAGTTGTGAGTCGGGTATCACCTTTTTCTATCCAAGTGTCAAGAGGATATTCAAAACATCTATCAACACATTCTTCATATCCAATATTAATGATAATTCTGGCGAAAATTTCAACATCAAAGAACCATTTGCTTATAAAAGGTTCTCCAATTGTAGTTTTAGCTGCTTCTCTACTAAGAATTTTAGCTCCACACTGAGTGTCGTAAACAGGTAAGCATAGAATATGAGACACTGCCGTTGCGAATGTCCTGCCGAAGTAATGTCGAAGCCATTTTCGGCGAATGTTGCTTCCTAAACGTTGAATCCTTGAACCACAAATCATCAAAATATTACCTTTTTTTTCTAAAATAGTTTTAAATTTCAAGATTTCATCAAGCGGAGTAGCCAAATCAGCATCAAAAAAACCGATATAGTCGCTGTCTGAATTTTTAAGAGTATGTTCTATTGCAGCTTGAACTACGTGAGCTTTTCCACGATTTACACCTCCATCATATACTTCAACTTGAGGATAATCTTTAGATAAATCGTTGAGAACTTCTAAAGTGTTATCTTTGCTTCCATCATTTGCCATTACAAACGATATTTCTGGATGAGCTCCAAAAAAATGTCTAAAATCTTCTATGGGCAACCTTTTAGATTCGTTATAACAAGGAATTATTATACTTATTTTCATATTATGATATTGTTTGTTCTTACTTAATAATTTTTCTTGTTGCTATACTACCGTTCTGATCTTTCACCACGAGAATATATATTCCTTTATTAAAATTAAAAGGGTAGTTCAAAATATGAAATCCTGGATGTAGATTTTCGGATTTATTCATAATTAAACGACCATCAATGGTATATAGTTCAAAGATATATTTGCTAAAATTATCATTTTGTAATTCAAGTTTCAGAGAATTTTCAACAGGATTCAGAATATTCAAAAAGACGTTGTCTGAAATGTTATCAACACCTACGGTAGCGTCAATAATCATATCCATTATCACAGGAAGATGATCAGATTGATTATAAAGAGCGGTGGCAATGTTATAAGGAATTAAGCTGTTTGATGGCGAAGTTATTGAGCCATTAAATCTATTACCATCTTGTCCTAAAGCGTGGTATGAGTTTTCTACAATTTTAACCTTGTTAGACCCATAATAAATATAAGGCGAAGCTAAAATAAAATCGAACCTATCATCTAATCCGCCAGAAGCGAAACAATCATCTTCAGATTTGTGAGTTGATTGTGTATGAATGTCTTTAAATAGACTATTACTATGCCAATTACCAGGTTTATTTATTGGGTCATAGAATCTAAAAAGGCTATTTTCATATTCTACAAGCTCTTTGTAACCAGATTCATTGCTTGAATAGAAATTTAAGTCGCCTGATAGAAGATAGTTGCCAGGTTCGCCGAGTTGAGAGATTTTATCCATTAAACGATTTACCTGCGAAAGTCGTGTATTTTCATTGGCAGAACTATTACCAGCTTTGAGGTGAGCCAACCAGAAAGTTATGAAAATAGTATCACCCTTAGCTAAGTCGTTAGAGTTATAGTACATTTTATACCCGTTGATGTCGCGATATGCAGTTGATATAGAATAATTGTCGTATAGTGTAAGTTTTCTTGAGTCGTAATAAATCATATTGGCAATATATCCTCCAGATAAGTTTGTTAACGGACCGCGTTTGTAGTAGTTAACACCATCAGTATTTATTGAATTATTAAGCAAGCGGTCAGCGTATTCATTGTTAGAGCCAAGTTCACACACGCAAAAAACTGTTGGGTTAACATATTGAAAAATACTTTTTATATTAACATCTTTATGCGATAAATTATTTGAGATACTATTACAATCAGAAATTCCAGAATTATTTGTGTAATACATAAGATTATAATGCATCACTCTAATAGTATCGACACACTTTGCTTTAACTGTATGCGCGATTATGAAAATAGAGAATAACAGGATAGAAAAGACTTTACAATTCATAGAAACACACAATAGATTGCAAATATAAAATTATTTTGAATAGTATTTTATAATTTTTTCCAGAGTCTCTTTACAGACAGGGCAAAAATCATTATAAACGATGGAGTTCATGGTGCAATGCAGAGAAGGTCTATAGACTCCTTTTGCAACGTATCCGCCACCTTCATAAAGACCAACCTTATTGTAATCTGGGTGCTCTTTTCCAACTTCAGGAGTTGGAATTATGGTGTTAGAGTCTATTTTATTTTTCCATTTAGATTCAAAATTAACCAAAGTGGTAAGATTAGCTTCAGTAGGTTCAACACCTTCGGGATAAAAATCTTGAACAGACACCTCTGAGGTATAATATTCATCGGCCAAGCCGCCAATGAGATGTCCCATTTCGTGAACTATAACATAATCTGGATAATCGCCGTGATTGTAAACTGTGCAGTAAAAATTGTAGATTCCGCCACCGCCATATTTGTCGCTGTTGCAGATGATTATGATAGCATCGTATGGGGCGTCGTCGGCAATATCGTGAAGATTCCAAACACCAGGGCACATAAGGTATCTATCAAGATCTATTGTGTTATAAGTGCAGTTTAATAGAGTGTTAACGAAGAAATTATTTTGAGGTTGTGTGATTCCCGATTGTTCGGAATAACCAACAATAGCTCTAATATTTACGTGTTTACGCAGCTCTTTATATGGAGAGCACTTCATTATATATGAAGCGAATCTTTTTAAGTCATACTTTAATAATAGCTTGTTATTTTTTGAATAACCGTCTGGAATTATCAAAATATCTATTGCTTTTTTTGGTGAGTTGCCGAGGTGTAATCGTCTAACCTTATGGTCTTTTTTAGCATATTTGAAAGTAATAGTAGAAGGATTTAGAGTGGTGTCTTTCAGAATAGTAGCAATACGTTTTCTGTCATAAGAAGAGATACGGATTTTGAAAGTTTGGCGGGGTAGGGGAATGTTGACACACTCTTCCATCTTTGCGATTTCAGTTTTGCCGCGTTCAGTAGTACGGTATTCAGTAAAAAGACAAGAGTAACTTCTGCTAAATATTAACTTATCAGTTATGTTGTCAAATACTTCTATAAGAATATCTCCATAATGATATGGGTCTATTAACTCACTACGAGTTCCGAACCAGCCTTTTCTAACAATAAAGTCGGCAAAGATTATATTTTCTTGATTTTTATTTCCAATATGTAAATAGTTTATTCTGAGAGTTTTATCTTCGAAATAATGGTTAAACAAATTGTTAGCATAAATCGAAAATGATGCCAAAAGAAAAATTAGAGTGATGGTAAATTTTCTCATAAACTAAATATTTATTCCATTTTTTGACAGAAAAGAGCAAATATCATTCATTTTTTCTTTATTAGGAAGAGCTATATCGACCCAATGGATATTAAAGCCCATACGCTCCATTCTTCTAAACCAAGTCATTTGTCTTTTAGAAAATTGATGTATAGCAATGTTTAGTTGTTCTACCATATCGTCATACGATAGTTGTCCGATAATATATTTTGTAACGAACTTGTACTCAAGTCCATATCTGATAAGCCTTTGAGGATCTATACCTTCGTTGATAAGCCTTTGCACTTCATCAACCAATCCTTCTTTGAGTCTTTCGTGCAATCTTTTAGTTATTTTGCTTCTAATTTCATCACGATTTCCACAGAGTCCAATAATACAAGAATCAATAGGTTTAACGCGCTCGTTAAGTTCAGGATGGTTTTTATAATGCTCTTCAATTTCTATAGCTCTTACCAATCGGTCTCTTTCAGAGGTATCAGTGTCGTTATGTAGGGATTTATATGAGGATAAAATATCAATAAGTTCAAAGTCTGTTTTGGAGGCGAGAGTATTTCTGAGTTCATCATTTTCAGGAACAGGAAAGAGTCTATAACCGCGAAGGATAGCTTCGATATACATACCACTACCACCACAAAGAATGATACGTTTATTTTTTTTACGAATTTTTTGCATTGCGTCAAACGCTGCTTGTTGATAACGAAAGACGTTGTATTCAATACCAGGTTCTTCAATATCAATAAGATAAGTAGGAATAGTGATTTCGCCAATAGAGTAATCGGCAAGGTCTTTTCCAGTACCGATGTCCATTCTTCTGAAGATTTGTCGAGAGTCTGCGCTGATTATTTCACCGTTTAAATGCTGTGCAACTTGAACAGCGACTTTAGTTTTTCCAGTTGCCGTTGGTCCCAAAATTGTGATAATAGGCTCTTGCAGATAATTATTACTCATAGTTTGGCAGGAGCTTGTTTAGGAATATCATAAATTTCCATATTTTTAATATCTGTGCCTTCAATATTAAATCTGAGCATAGTAAGTCGGGTGTGAATGCCATATTTTCCAGCAGCACCAGGGTTTATAAATAGTAAATTATGATATTTATCGTACATAATTTTCAGAATGTGCGAGTGTCCAGCCACGAAAATTGTTGGTTTATGGTTTCTGATTATTTCCAGAGCTTTAGGTTGATAACGTCCTGGATAGCCCACTATGTGCATAAGAGCAACCGTGTGATTTTCGCACTCAAAAATCTCATATTCTGATATATCTCTTCGAATATCCCAGTCGTCGCAATTTCCAAAAACGGCGCGCACCGTAGGAGCAATAATTTCTAATTCTATTAGGACAGAGCTATCCATTATATCGCCAGCGTGCCAAATTTCATCACAACCTTCAAAAAAAGTGTAGGCATCTGGGTGTAGAAATCCGTGAGTATCTGAAAGAACGCCTATTTTCATTTTTGTGTACTTCTCTGTTTCACAACCTCAAAAAGTGTAATGCCAGTTGCAACTGAAACATTCAAAGATCTAATAGTGCCAACCATTGGAATGGTAATAGTGTCATCGCAATGCTTAAGATAATCCCAAGCAATACCTTCATATTCATTACCCATAATTAGACAAATGGGTCCATTACAATTTTTTTCAAAATATGGATGATTAGCTTTTTCGGTAACGCCGATAACTTCTATTCCGCTGTTTTTCAAAAAGTTAATAACTTCCACTAAGTTAGAATGTCTGCAAATAGGAACTTTGTGAAGGGCGCCAGCAGAACTTTTTACGGCATCTTCGTTAAGTTGTGCACCACCGTTGAGAGGAATAATGATAGCGTCAACACCAGCACATTCAGCGGAGCGTGCAATGGCTCCAACGTTTCTAACATCAGTAATTTTGTCTAAAATCAACAAAAAAGGATTCCTTCCTTCTTCAAAAATAGATGGAACTATGTTGTAAATGTCGCAGTATTCAATAGCCGATAAAAAAGCTATTACCCCTTGGTGATTGTTACGAGTGATTCGATTTAATTTTTCTAAAGGTACATATTGGAAAGGAATCTTGTGTTGTCGCACTTCGTAGAAGAGTTGCTTAAAAAGCTCTCCTTGCAACCCCTTTTGAAAAAGTACTTTATCAACAGTTTTACCACTTTCAATGGCCTCAAAAAGAGGACGTATGCCATATATGAAATCTGTATCTTTTGCCATATACAATTATTACATACGATTATGACTTAGGTTGACGAACGAAATGTGGCATCTTAGCAGGAAGCTCCATAGAAAGTTCAATGTATCCAGCAAATTCACCATCTTTGAACCAAGGCGATTGGTAAATCATCTTTTTTATTCCATTTTTTTCTATTGTATAAGCGTTGATGTTGTGGTTTTTTAACATATTAACTAACTTGGTACGCGCTGGTTCTGGATGACAATCTAAAAGATTTTGACCAATTATGTGTTGACCATGACTTAATACAGTCTCTGCCATATCATTCATTTCTAATATCTTGCCATCCTTATCGCAAATCGTTACCGAAAAAGGTGCGTTGTGAAAATATTCTAACATTTTAAGTTACTTTAAAAACGCAGCAAAGGTAAAAAAAATATTGCTTGATGAGGGAGTAAATGTCTCTATACGAAGATGAGTGGCCATAATATACTTTACAATTTGCAATCTTAGGATATTGATAAAAAATGTTTTTAGTTTATAATTGAACTAAAATATTTCAAAATGCTATTGCATATATTAAAAAAAAGTGTATTTTTGCGGCGTGAAATTTTGGTCTCTTGGCCGAGTGGTTAGGTACCGGTCTGCAAAACCGTTTACTCCAGTTCGAATCTGGAAGAGACCTCAAGAAAATGATAAGCGACTCGCATAAGGTCGCTTTTTTTTTAACGTATCTATGCTATGAGACCGCAAAAATTATTCTATTTTTTGCTTGCCATTTGGGTTATTATAGATCTTATACAGGCCATATTTACTCCTATTCACGCTGATGAAGCTTATTATGCTCTCTATGGAAAATTTCTCGATTGGGGCTATTACGATCATCCTCCAATGGTAGGTCTTCTTGCAGTTCTTAGTGATATTTTTTTCAATGGAAACCTGTCTATTCGTTTTGCAACGGTAATTCTTCATGGAGCAACTGTTTTGCTTCTTTGGAAAACTATTGCTAATTCTCACAAAACTATTCGCGATGTTTTGATTTTCTTCTCTATATCAGCCTCTTTTGTTATGTTCTCGATTTATGGCTTTATAACTACCCCCGACGCACCGCTGCTCTTCTTTACTGCACTTTTCTTTTTTCTGTATAAGAATTATATTGATACCCCAAAGTGGTCAACTGCTATTGCTATCGGAATTGCTGTAGCCCTAATGCTGTATAGCAAATATATGGCAGTTCTTGTGGTTGGATTTACTCTGCTATCTAATATTAAGTTGTTGAAAGATAAGAGATTATGGTGTGCACTAATGATTGCTGTTTTACTTTTTATTCCTCATATCGTTTGGCAAATACAAAGTGATTTCCCAAGTCTTAAGTATCACTTAATAAAGCGAAACTCTCCTTTCAATTTTAAGTACTTTATTGAATATATTCCTAATCAACTCTTAGTTTTTAATCCAATATGTCTGATTATTACAATTTTTCTCTGTGTTAAAAATCTTAAAACTAACGATAAATTTCTGCGAGCCTCCATATTTACCACTTTAGGTTTTCTCAGTTTTTTCTGGGTGATGACTATTAAAGGGCACGTCGAACCGCATTGGACTGTTGCTGCAACTATTCCAATGATTTTTGTTCTTTTTTATCGTCAGAGTGATTTAAAGTGGGAAAAATGGTTGAATTATACAATTATTCCTATCGTAGCAGTATTGTTACTTGCTCGTTTTATAGTTCCTTTTGTAGTTTCTCAAAAAATAGATGTTCTTCAAAATAAAACTGTTTTTGATGAGATTGAGACTTACAGTAATGGAGATCAGGTGATTTTTACAGGCTCTTTCCAAAATCCTTCTCTATATTGGTTTTATACTGAAAAACTTAGCACATCACTTAGTTCAGTATATGGACGACAAACACAATTTGATATTTGGCAATTTGATAAAAAATTTCAAGGAAAACCTGCTTGTATAGTTGAAAATCTTACCTATAGAAAACACCCCAAAGAGGAACCTAATGTGATTTCTAAGAATGGAAAATTCTCTTTTCTTAAAGTTAAAAACTTTCAAAGTGCTAACGATATAAAGATAACTATCAACGATTATTCTATAAAAAATGATACGCTATTTCTCGATTTAACACTCTTTAATCCTTATGATATTCCATTTGATTTTGGAAATAAAGAGATGCCAGTTTCGATGTTTGTGGCTTATTTTGTTAAAAATGAATGCAATGCGGTATTTTGCAATATCCCAGAAAATATTATAATTCCAGCAAACGAAACTTATTGTTTGTCAACATATACTAAGTACATCCCAGATAGTCCTATGGCAATCTGTCTTGATAATGTTGTTTGTCGTTCTCTGAATAGTAAACCCATATTGTTGAATATTTCGGATAAATAGATGATAGATAAAGTACTTATATTGAAATTTTTAAAATTTTCTGTTGTTGGATTTTCTGGCACAGCCGTTGATTTTGGTGTAACTTGGTTCTGTAAAGAAAAGCTGAATCTTAATAAGTATGTCTCAAATTCACTTGGTTTTGTGCTGGCGGCAACTAATAACTATATATGGAACAGAATTTGGACTTTCCAAAGCGTAAACGACAAGATAACAGTTGAATATGGTAAATTCTTTTTGATCTCTTTGATTGGATTGGGAATAAATAACCTCATTATCTTTATCCTTCATGGAAAATTGAAATTAAATTTTTACCTATCTAAAGTTTTTGCTATAGGCGTGGTGATGTTTTGGAATTTCTTAATGAATTATTTTTTTACATTTGATGTGTAAATTTAAATAATGTCGAACTATGTTAATTTAAAACTTTATGGAGATAAATACAAAGAATAATATTTGGATTTACTTTTTTTATGCAGTGGCATTTCTTGTTTTTGTTGCATTACTCGTAACAGTTCCACAAGTCGGGATTACTGGCGATGAGTTTCTTGACCAAAGACACGGAGAATACTGTCTGAAATATTATACTGAACACGATACTACTTTTGCCGACTACAGTCAGGATGAGGTGTTGAAAGCATTTCCACACATGAAATATTATGGTGTCGGATATGAGATTGTTCCCGCCGTTGCATTAAAATATTTTCATCTTCCAGAATCGAAATTATTTTTGTTTAGGCACTTTCTGTGTGCTTTTTTTGGTTTTCTGTTGATATTTTTCACTGGACTAACTGCCAAACGTATTGCTGGTTCAGCGGCTGGTACAATAGCATTGTTGGCGATGTGTTGCACTCCTGTGGTATTCGGACTCTCTTTTTATGCCACTAAAGACATACCTTTTGCTGCTGGTTTTGCTATTGCTGGTTACGCTTTTATTTCGATCTTCCAAAATCTTCCAAAATTCAATATTTGGCATATACTACTGGCAGTATATGGTATGGCATTGGCCGTCAGTGTACGTATTGGCGGACTGATGTTGCCGCTGTATCTCGTTGTTTTTTTCGTTTTAGCGATAATTTTTGACAAAACGAAGCGACAAATGTTTTTTACAAGGCCATATAATGTGTTGCTAAAGTCATTGGGCATCGGAACTTTGGCGATTGTTACAGGAGTTTTCATCGGACTCTGTTTCTATCCAAATTTTTTCCACGAAGGGCCAATCGAGCATGTCAAAAACGCCTTGACAGTTGTGTCGAAATTTCCGCAGCGCATACCAATGACCTTTGAAGGAAAACAGATCGATTCGCTGTCATTACCCGATAACTACCTTGTAAAGTCATTTTTCTACACAGTGCCACTGTTTGTGTTTGCATTCGTTTTGCTGTTTCTCGCGAACATAGTTAAGATATGGAGAAAAAGTGATAGAACTGCAATATTGTTCCTCATATTTACATTTGTTTTTCCTATTTCCCTTGTTTTGTCTATGGAATCTAATGTTTACAATGGCTGGCGACACGAGACTTTCGTATATTATGGTTTTGTTGTGCTTGCATCATTAGGAGCACGGGAGACTCTTAACTGGTTTTCAGAAACAAAATTCTCGAAAGTATGGAAATGGATGGCATCTGTGTTTCTTGTAGCAAGTATTTTACCAACAGTTGTTTGGATGATGAAAAACTACAAATATACATACTCATACTACAACATCCTTGCTGGAGATCCTTACCTTCATTACGACTTGGACTATTATGAAACATCCCAAACAATACTTTTAGATTGGTTGGTTCAGAATGAAATCAAAGACAGAAAGGACACAGTGTTTGTTTCTTCCAAGAATAAAAATGCTGTTGATTACCAAGGAAAGCGGCAATACGAAAACTTATCTGTCAAACAATCAGGGTTTAAGGCTTTCGCTGAAGCCGATGCTGACTACACGATATTGTCAACTCATTTCATGCAAAGAAAGTACGTGAAGAATTTCTTTCCTCCAGTAGGGACAATAAAGGTGGAAACTATTAACGGCAAACCTATAGCGGCAGTGGTTAAACGCGACAAATTAGATTCAGAAGGCATTAAACTTATGCAGCGCGGCAAATATGAGGAAGGTGTGCTTATGTTGGACTCCGCATATAAGAAAAACCCTGACAATTTCGGTATATGGTTCTGGATGGGTTACGGATATTTTTACACCAAAAGCTACGAAAAATCAATAGAATTTTTTAATAAATCCAAAAATTTAGATTTGTCTCAGAATCAGATTGTTGCAGTTAATATGTACACTGGTGTAGCATATTCGGAATTGGAAAAATATGAAGATGCTGTCAAAAATCTAAAAATAGCCGAGTCAATGACTAAAGACGAAAATCAGATTTTGTACATCAAAGCCAACCTTGCACTTGCTTATTTCAAGGATAAAAAATACAAAGAGGCTATACCTTATTTCCAGCAAATTCTTCCGAAATATCCGTATTTTCAAGGTAATTTGGATTATTGTCGAGCACAACTTGGGCGATGAACGTAACAAGCAGTTTTTTTATTGTTATTAACAATATTTTTATAAATTTGCGGACAATTTTCAATAAAATATATTTCATTGAAAATCAACATATTAAAAAATTTATAACAA
This sequence comes from uncultured Bacteroidota bacterium, assembly GCA_902797625.1. Lineage (GTDB taxonomy): Bacteria > Bacteroidota > Bacteroidia > Bacteroidales > WCHB1-69 > F23-D06. The sequence continues at coordinate 26,148 of CADBTU010000111.1, forward strand.
CATAAATTATGGCAGAAAAAAAATTTATGACATGCGACGGCAACTGCGCTGCAGCTCACGTTGCCTACATGTTTAGCGAAGTAGCCGCTATCTATCCTATCACCCCCTCATCACCGATGGCTGAGTAC
>CADBTU010000112.1 GCA_902797625.1 uncultured Bacteroidota bacterium
GGGGAAGCTTATATTCCTATCGGAGATGAAGATGCTAAGGCTGCAGCTGTTGCACAAATTCAAAACAAAACGAATTTGAATGTTTATATTGATGAAGACGGCTTTTTAAGAGCAGATGGAAAAGCAAAAACCAAAATAGACAAATTTCTTCAGAGTTCATGCAATGACGATAAGATACAGGTCGAATTGGATTGCAGAAACGATAATTCATTTTCTTGGTCAGACGGCTCTATTAGAGGAACAGAGAATGGGGGAGGTTATGATGGTAATTTTTACGATGGCGATTGCGTTGTTGCACGACAGTGTATATGCCCGACAAAATTAGAAGAATATGATAAATCGATGGGTGATAAAGAGGCTGGATTGACGATGATTCACGAAATGGCCGAGGGTTATTTTGGTGGGAAAATAGCCATGAGAAAAAAAGAAAGCTCTCCTATGGCTGGAGTAACTGGTTCCACTTATAATCGCGCTCATAGAATGGCGACACGAATAGCATGGGGAAACAGAGGTGGGGTTTATAGGGAAGATGATATCAGATACAATTCTATCACTAATAAAATTGAAAAAGGCCCCTTTAAAACCTTAATAGGATATGAGAGAAAACCATAGAACAGTTATTATATTTCTGATATTTGTATTTATGATTTCTTTCCCAGCCAGAAGCCAGACATGGAAGCCTATAACATGGAGAGATATATATACTTGTGACAAAGAGACTTTTGTGGATTATATACAAAGTAATGACATTTGTTTTGGACAGAAAATCTCTTGGGATTCCGTTTGTTATGGTTGTTCCTACAATAACCAGCGAATTCCTATGCCCGACAGTATATACATAAAATTTATGGTTGTATCCAAAAGTGTATTATATAATAATTATTGTGTAACGGCTAAAGGAAAATTGAAAAAAAGAAAAATATACAGTTATTTATGTCAATCAAATTCTACATATAAGAGTTTTTCGATTCTATCCACAAAACAGTTTTTTTACGTTGGGGATAAATATTCCATTGAATTGTTTCCTGTGTTTGACAAAGATTGTGATCGTATTATGTGTTCTGATGGACGGATTATGACCTTAGTGCACGGTCCTTCAACTTATTTGAATTTTTTTCTGCAAAATATCCTATTAATAGGTATTCTTGGCAACACAAATTACTTCTATATCAATGAAGCTGTTAAGCCCCAAAAAATCAATGATTGAGTTAGTATGTTGAATACTGTATTCCCTGACTTTTCATATAACAAGCAAAACCAAAATAACTTGTCTATTTAACCTAGCATAAATCATCTTCCATAGAGGATGCCTCTGGCTGGCAAACGCATCAAAAAATAACTACATATTGATAAAGAATAAGGTGCAGGTTAGTGTTGTTGACACTATTTTAAAATTATCACATATAGAATCATCTGTAGAATATCCACTTTTTTCCTATCTTCGCAGCATGAAAAACATAATGCAACATATCGTCCCGCGTAAGCAGCCGCAACGGAAAGTTCAAAGTTCTTCGGAAGTTTCCGTTCACACCTTCTCCGCCAAAGAACGCGACACCGAAACTGGCTACAGCTACTTTGGTTCACGCTACTACAATTCAGACTTAAGCATTTGGCTGAGCGTGGACCCGCAGGCAAGCAAGTACCCGTCGTTGAGTCCTTATGTTTACTGCGCGAATAACCCGATAAAGCTGGTGGATCCGAATGGGGAGGAGGTGTATCCTGTAGGAGAGGATGAATACATGATGATATTAAATACTTTGCCAGAAAAAGATAGAGCATACGTTCAATTGGACAAAAATGGCTTTATAGACAAAGATCTAATTAACTCACATCAAAGCGAAAGTAGTAATTATAATGGTTTACTCGCTATGGTTAATGATAATGTTACCTATGATGTAATATTAGCGGATACGGAATTTCCTTACATGGATCAAGAAGGTGTTTTAAAAAGTCAACCAGCAACATATCAAGGTGTATGGCAATATTCTATTTACGATAAAGAAGGCTCTACAACAAATCAGTTATCTACTGGAGAAGGAGGAAATTTAGGCGTCACTCTGTTTCCAGGAAGAGATTGTCCTGCTAATTCACCAGATAATAATGTTAAAATATATGTTAACAAACAACTTTCTCCAGCTGGACGAGCAGAATCTTTTTCTCACGAAGGATTTGGTCACGCTTTGCTATATTGTTTGAATGGTCATAATGCTGTTAATGCCGGACATATCTTCGGTTCTATGGGAAGTGATCTTAACACGAAATTAAAAAGTATGATTATTTCTGCTAAAAAAGAAACAATAAAAAACATGCATCAATGAGGCCTTTGATCTTCTTGTTTTTGATGATAGTGAGTGTTTCAAAATTAAATGCACAATCTGTTGATATGAATATTAAGTTATATACTTCATATTATTACAATAATGACAGATATAACATTAGAGAACTGACATTAACCAACTTATCAATAGATACTTTAATCGTTTGGATTACAGATTCTATTAAAAATCACAATGAAACACAATCTATATATGATTATTTTTTTAAGCAAAAAGGCGATATTTCACTATCGAACATTATTTATGATGGGAATGTATCTGAGGTGTTAACAGTAATAGGAGCTACTTTTATTAAAGAGATACCTCCTGATAATGCTTTTACTATTTTTTTTATAGATAGTTGTAATAAAAACGATGATTATTACTTGGAATTTGTAAAAAATAAAATTGTATCCATTAAAAAAAGTTCTTTAAGACCTTTTAATTTTACAAATTTCCCAATTTGGCATCAACTATTATTTAGTAATGACACTATCATTCTTTCAAACAAATAAATTATAAAGAAAAAAATATTCCTTAACGAAAGTTTACAACAGTAATATTTAGTTTTATTGGTGTCCGCTAAAGGTTTCGTGCGCATGCGCGAGGCGGCAAAATCAGGGGTGGTCTCTGTCCGAGAGTCAGCCCAATTGTTTACTTTTGCACTTGCAAAAACCAAAAGCTAAACAATGGGATAAGACACATTTTATCGGACAGTCAAAAGGCAGTACACGCAAATAAATGAGAAAACTTCAAATTCATTTTTTGTTTTTAGCAGACAGTAATAAAAAAAAAAGTATATTTGCGAAGTGAAAAAACAGTTGTTGTGTTTTCAACAAGAGAGAATATATTAAATTCTATCAAGGCGCTTGGAAAAAAGGTTCTTCCCAAGGATGCGCAGCTTATCCTGTTCGGTTCGCGGGCACGTAATGATGCTCACACCGAATCTGATTGGGATTTGCTGATATTGCTCGGCAACAACCATCAAAGTGCCGATATGTTTAGCTTATATGCCTATCCTTTCGTTCAGTTGGGTTGGGAATATGGTACTTATTTCAGTACGAAAGTTTACACATTCGCAGAATGGACGCAACGGAAAGGCACGCCTTTTTATGAAAACATCAACAAGGAAGGAGTTGTGTTATGCTAACTGTTGAAGAGACTAAAGTTTTGGTTTTGAACAGGATCAGACGTTCACGCGAGACTTGGGCAGAAACAAAGGGTATCGTTGACGGTGGCTATTGGTACGCTGCTGCCAATAGGATGTACTATGCTTGTTATTACATGGTTTCAGCATTACTGCTCAAAAACGATTTAAATGCTCGCACTCACGGTGGTGCGATCGGACTTTTTGGTCTCCATTTCATTAAAACCGAAGCTATTGATTCTGAATTGGGGAAGTTTTACAGCCAATTGTTTGAATTGAGACAGACTGGTGATTATGATGATTGGAAAGTTGTTACAGAAGCTGATATTACTCCTTTAGTGCCAACTGCGGAAACGTTCCTTGATGCCGTAGAAAACCTAATCAGAAACGATGGATATTTGGATAACCTACACTGACGGCCGCGCTGTGCACTATATTCCATTCGGCGAGGACTTTGTGAACCAAAAAAGCAATATCTTTGACGGGGCCCGTTACACCTTCTCCGCCAAAGAACGCGACACGGAAACTGGCTACAGCTACTTCGGCTCCCGCTATTACAGCAGCGATTTGAGCATCTGGCTGAGCGTGGACCCGCAAAGCGACAAATATCCCTCGTTCTCACCGTATGTTTACTGCGCGAATAACCCGATTAAGTTGGTGGACCCGAATGGGGAGGAGGTGTATATTATAGGTGATGATGTTGCATCCGCTCTAGAGCAATTACAAAATCAAACAAGTTTAAAATTGTCA
>CADBTU010000113.1 GCA_902797625.1 uncultured Bacteroidota bacterium
GCGGAAGTAGCTCAGTTGGTAGAGCACAACCTTGCCAAGGTTGGGGTCGCGAGTTCGAGTCTCGTTTTCCGCTCAAATGTAGAGACGTTGCACGCAACGTCTCTTTTTGTCTTAGAAACGGGATAAATTGATTTTTGGAATTTCGCAGACGAAAATCAAAAAATGTCTAATACATCGAACAGTTACGCACATTGTTTCTTTGAAACCCTAATACTAAAAAATGAGAGATTCTTATCTTGTAACGAATAATCATTCCTCCGTTAAAAGTTTCGTATAATCCGCATTTATATTGGATTTTATGTGATTGATTTAGGAAAGGGGCTGACTAAAAACGTAGTTACCCTCTATATGTCGATTCCATTTGTCTGTGTGTATTCGAAATTTATGTACATTTGCATCTGTTTATTAGAATGCAAATTATGAAGAAAATATCTATTATTGTGGTGATTTTGTTCGCAACGACCTTGCTGTTAGCTCAAAATAATCAAAAAGCTCCTTTATTATTGAAGAGTCCTGATCAACAATTGGAATTGACTTTTGAAGTTATTGATGGGCAACCGCAATATGCTCTTAAACGCGCTGGAAAACCAGTTGTATTGCCGTCACGTTTAGGTTTTATTCTTGAGTGGCGTGATGATTTGGCACACGCTTTCGTACTTAAAGATATGAAATACAGTACTTTTGACGAAGTTTGGGAGCCTGTTTGGGGAGAAGAGTCAAAAATAAGAAATCATTATAATGAGTTGTTGGTTACTCTTGAACAGCCTGTAGGAAGTGTTGAAAGTATGGACCTTTCAACAGAGAAGAAAGCTACTGTAATGCTGATAAGATTCAGGCTGTATAACGATGGTCTTGGTTTTCGATATGAATTTCCTATGGATAATGCTCTTGTATATTTTTGGATTAAAGAAGAACTTACGGAATTTGCAATGTCTGGCGACCATACAGCGTGGTGGATTCCTGGAGATTATGATACTCAAGAATATAACTATACAGAGTCAAAATTATCTGAGATTAGGAATCTTTACGAAGATGCTCATAAAGGTTGTGGTTGGCCATGGAAAAATTTTTCACCCACAGGCGTGCAAACATCTCTTCAGATGAAAACAAATGATGGATTGTATATCAATATTCACGAAGCTGCAGTGTTGGATTATCCAACAGCAAACCTCGATTTAGACGATAGTACTTTTGTTTTTAAAATACATCTCACGCCTGATGCAACAGGTTATAAGGGACGCTTACAAACTCCATGTACTTCGCCATGGCGCACTATTATGGTTTGCGAAAAAGCAACAGATGTACTTGCTTCACGACTAATTTTAAATCTCAATGAACCATGTATTTTAGAAGATGTTTCTTGGATTCACCCTGTTAAATATATGGGAGTTTGGTGGGAAATGATTTCTGATAAAAATTGCTGGAGTTATACTAATGATTTTCCATCAGTAAAAATAGGAGAAACAGATTATACGAAAGCTACGCCACACGGAAGACATGCTGCAAATAATGAAAATGTGCGACGTTATATTGATTTTGCTTCTACTCATGGTTTCGATGCTCTGCTGATAGAGGGCTGGAATGTGGGTTGGGAAGATTGGTATGGTAAAGAGAAAGATTTTGTTTTCGATTTTATTACACCTTACCCAGATTTTAATCTATCTGAATTGAATAATTATGCTCATAAAAAAGGAATACGATTGATAATGCATCATGAAAGTTCATCATCTACAATAAATTATGAGCGGTGGATGGAAAAAGCTTACACGCTGATGAATAAATATGGATATAATGCTGTAAAAAGTGGATATGTTGGGAAAATTTTGCCTCACGGTGAGTATCATTATAGTCAACCTATAATTAACCATTATCACTATGCAGTTACTGAAGCAGCAAAACATCGTATCATGGTGAATGCTCACGAAGCCGTGCGACCTACAGGGCTTTGCCGAACTTGGCCTAATATGATTGGTAATGAAAGTGCTATGGGTACTGAATTTCGCGGACGCATACTTCCAGGACACACAACAGTTTTACCTTTTACCCGACTTCAAGGTGGTCCAATGGATTATACTCCAGGAATTTTTGAAACCGATATGGAAAAAAATGCTCATTGGAACAAAGGCGACCTAATGCGGCATACAATCTGTAACCAATTAGGGCTCTATGTTACATTTTATTCACCGTTGCAGATGGCTGCAGATTTTCCAGAACACTATGAACCTTTTATGGATGCTTTTCAATTCATTAAAGATGTAGCAGTTGATTGGGATACATCTATTTATATTATGGCTGAACCTGGTGCGTTTATAGTAACCGCACGCCACCCAAAAGTTTCAACATTGAACAAAGCTGCTGAAAGCCTAAAAGAATTATCGGATGCTAAAAAAGATGTTATTTCTGGAGCAACACGATATGTCTATGCTATTCCAGATTCAGTGAAAACCTGCGATGTAAATAGTTTACAACCGCGTGATGTTTGGTTTCTTGGAGGAATAACAGATGAAAATGCTCGTAACGTAGAAGTTAAACTCGATTTTCTGAGTCCAGGAAAGACCTATGAAGCAACAATTTATGCAGACGCTAAAGATGCTTGTGGGTTAGTTAATTTTGATAATGCAGCGCAAAAGTACAATCCTCAAGCATATACTATCACAACTAAAAAGGTTACATCCAAAAGTGTTATAAAATTGCAAATGGCTCCCTGCGGAGGTTTTGCAGTGGAAATGCGGGAAGTAAGAAAGAAATAGCGGCTTTATTCAACTGCTTCTTTCAAACGTTCAGCATTCTCGGCAACTTGCAGAGCTTGTATAACCTCTTCAATATCGCCGTTCATAAAGTTAGCAAGGTTATACATTGTGTAGTTGATACGATGGTCGGTAACGCGGTTTTGTGGGTAATTGTATGTACGAATCTTTGCAGATCTATCACCTGTAGATACCATAGTACGGCGTTTAGATACAATATCGTCAAGGTATTTTTGATATTCGCGCTCAAAAAGACGTGTGCGTAGCACGCGCATAGCTTTCTCAAGATTCTTAATTTGCGATTTTTCATCTTGTATAGAAACAACTATACCCGTAGGAATATGAGTAAGACGCACAGCAGAATATGTGGTATTAACGCTTTGTCCTCCTGGACCAGAAGCGCAGAAAGTTTCTTTCTTTATGTCGCTTTGCTTAAGTTCAACGTCAAATTCGTCAGCTTCAGGTAAAACAACAACAGAAGCTGCAGATGTGTGCACGCGCCCCTGAGATTCGGTTTGAGGCACGCGCTGTACACGGTGTACCCCTGACTCATATTTCATAATACCATAAACGCCATCTCCCGTAACCGAAAAATCAATTTCTTTATACCCACCTACAGTACCTTCGGTAACAGAAAGAACCTCTATCTTCCAACCTTTCTTGTCGCAGAAATGTTGATACATTCTAAAAAGATCTCCTGCGAAGATGCTTGCCTCGTCACCGCCAGTGCCAGCACGAATTTCCATCTGTGCATTCTTGCTATCTTGCGGATCAGACGGCAATAGTAATAGTCTAATCTCTTCCTCAAGTGTCTCTTTTTCAGTTTGATAGCTATCTAATTCGGTTTTAGCCATCTCTCTAAATTCGTCATCTTTTTCATTAGCAAGAATATCTTTTGCACTTGCTATATTGTCAATTACGTCTTTATATCTTTTGTAAGCCTCAACCACTGCTTGTAATTCCTTATAGTCTTTGCTGAGTTTTACATAATTTTTCATATCAGACATTACGTCAGGTTGCGTGATTTCCTCTCCAATTTGCAACCAACGCTTATATATTTGTTCTAATTTTCCCAATAAATCATTCATAATAAACCTCTCAAATTTTAGACTGCAAATATACAAAAATCGCAATTATCTACATTGTTGTTGTTTGAATTTATAGATGTTTATTTGTCCTTAAGTCATAATGGCTACATTTCTAATCTCTATTTTATCTACTAAATCCTTTGGTATATAATGTTTTCACGAAGTCAAAACCATAATGCAATAGGAAAATGATATTAGATTTTTTTTTTTGACGAGATATTAAAAAAAAGTGTATTTTTGCAGCCGAATTGATGACACGATGATGAGCTATGGTGTAATGGTAGCACTACAGATTTTGGTTCTGCCTGTGTAGGTTCGAGTCCTGCTAGCTCAACTTGACAAACTCTCGCCAATTTGGTGAGAGTTTTTTTGTACGAAAGTTAAGTAAAAATATACACAATATTTAAGATATTTAAGTTATGAAGATAGACGATCAAATAAATCTTATCGGTACATTTGCGGATTTTAAAGAATCTAAAAGCATTGATAGAGAAACTCTTATGCATATTTTAGAGGATGTTTTCGTAAGTGCACTTAATAAAAAGTATGGCAATAATGCTAAATTTGATGTGATTGTGAATGTAGATCGCGGTGATTTGGAAATTCAACACTCTTTAGAAATTGTTGAAGATGGAATGGTGAAAGATCCTGCAAACCAAATATCACTTTCAGATGCGATTAAGATTGAGCCAGACTTTGAGGTTGGAGAAGAAGTGATTGAACAAATTCAGTTGTCTGATTTTCAGAGACGTGAAATCCTCGCACTTCGCCAGAATCTCAGTAATAAGATTATGGAACACGAAAAAGATGTTATCTTCAATAAATATGAACCTCGTAAAGGCGAAATTGTTACTGGTGAGGTTAGTCAGGTTTGGAAAAGAGAAATTCTTGTTCTTGATGATGATAAAGTTGAGATGGTTTTACCTAAGAATGAACAAATTCCTACAGACTATTTTAAAAAAGGTGATACAGTAACAGCTATTATTACTCAAGTTGAAGCTGTGAATGGTTCACCTCGTATTTTGCTCTCTCGTACATCTCCTAAGTTTCTTGAATGTCTTATGGAACGTTCTATCCCAGAAATTGAAGAGGGTGTTATAATTATCAAAGACATCGTAAGAGTTCCTGGTGAAAGAGCTAAAGTTTTAGTTGAAACTTACGACGATCGTATTGATCCAGTAGGAGCTTGTGTAGGTGTGAAAGGAAGTCGTATTCACGATATTGTACGCGAACTTCGTAATGAAAACATTGATATTATTAACTATACTGCTAAAAAAGATCTGCTTATAGCACGTGCTCTTAACCCAGCGAAAATTTCTTCAATAGAATTAGATGAAGAGAATAAAACTGCAAAAGTGTTTATGAAATCTGATCAAGTCTCATTGGCAATAGGTAAAGGTGGCTATAATATTAAACTTGCAAGCAAATTATCTGGTTATGAAATTGATGTTTATAGAGACGATATAAAAGAAGAGTATGTTATTCCTTTAACGGAGTTTAACGATGTATTCGATCAATGGGTTATTGATACATTTATCGGTATAGGTTGTGATACCGCAGAGAGTATTATGGCTCTCAGTCGTGATGAACTTATTCGCCGCACTGACCTCGAAGAGGAAACTGTTGATGCTATGATTGCAGCTGTGAAAGAAGAGCTCGCTAAATAAATTATTGTTTTAAGTATTTGTTTGATAATTAGAAGTTTTTATATATGCCGGAAGAAAAAATAATAACACCACGTTTGCCTAAAGCAGCAAGCGAATTTAACGTTTCACAAGAGAGGGTTATAGAAATTCTTACCAAAAATGGGTTTGAAATTAATAATCCTTCTCCTAATATGAAGTTGTCGGTTGAAATGTATCTGTGTCTGCAAAAAGAATTTGCAAAAGATAAACTGATAAAAGAAAAATCAGATAAAAAAGTACCTCAAAAAACTAAAAAAGAGGAAGTTAAAAAAAATCATGCTCTAAAAAATTCAGAAGAAGAACATGAAACAGATGCTGTTCTTATCAAGACTAATAAAATTGATGAGCCTATAGTTACACATTCTCCTATATTAGAGCCCAAAATATTAGGCACTATTCCTCTTGAAAATTTAAATTCAGGTAAAAAGAAAAAATCTTCTGAGATAGAAACTCCGGCTGAATCTGTCAAAGAAGAACCTCCTGTTGTTGTGGAACCTGTTGTTAATATCGAAGGATCTGAGGAAACTCATGAAAACAAGCCTGTAGATGATGACGTGGTTATTGAGACACCTCAAGTTGAATTTGCTGATAAATCTGAGAAAACTGTAGTTCCTGAACATATAGAAACTATGGTGGAAACATTAACAGGCCCTAAAATTATTGATAAAATAGATCTTGAGAGTCTAAAACCTAAAAAGACAGCAAAAGAAAAGAAATCACAGAAGAAATCTATTGAATCAGAAAAAAAACAAGAAAAAGTTATTGTTGAACCCCCACAACC
>CADBTU010000114.1 GCA_902797625.1 uncultured Bacteroidota bacterium
CCAAAATTTAAAGGAGCATAGGTGGTTGAATCGTTTTGGTACCAGTGAGCTACTTGGTTGCTTGATGTTGCTGAATTTGTTATAGGTTTAACTTTTGTCTTTTCAGGATCTGCCCAAGTGTTATCTACTAAATAGACACCAGAAGTAGGTGATGTTGTAACTCGCATATTCTCGCGCAACCAGCATTGGTCGCCAATTTGTACAACATCATACCAATTTCCTTCGTGGTCGGAAACAGAATCTAATTTAGATCCACTGCCACGCTCGTTGCCCAAAATATTGTTTACTGAGCACTGTGTGCGTTGCTTTGCAACAGTGATGTTTTCTCTTGTCTTTTTGCATCCAGTTGAGCTTGTTATGATTGCCTTGTATATGCGATCAGAATAAAGTCCTGTTATTATTGTGTTATTGTCCATCCATGTGCCAACTTGTTCACTGTTATCATCATACCATTCAACAGATGTTGGATTATTTATTCTATTTTTTATTGTTATAATTCCCAGATTGTCATCTGTGCATATCGTTATGTCAGCATATATTCCTTCTGTTATGATTGAGTTTACGGTGTCTGTGAGAACAACGCCGCCCTTTGTTGCTGTGCAAGCTATGCTGAATGTTCCAGCGGTCTTGTAGCTTACGGTGCAAGTGTTTCCATTTGTTACAACACTACCAGCATCAACGGAAGGAGTTATGCTCCACTCGTAACTATATGTATTTGCATTTTCTTCATCAGTGGCAATATTGGCTGTATATGTTATAACAGCAGGGTCTTTATCTGTGGAACTACTTGTTTCTCCACAAATTACGCCGTCTGCGGTGGAAAGTTGCATATCAAGATAATCTCGCAGACATCTCACAGCGAAACCACATGCTTTGTAATCCTGAGAATCGAAGGTGAATGAAATTCCTTCAGAATTGAAACCTAAGCTAACATATTTTTGACAACCAGAGTGTCCTTCGTCAGATGTATGGAAATAAGCTTGCTGTCCAGCATGGTCAAAACCTTCATACCAAGAATACGGCATAGGGATGATGGAGAAGTTGGATTTATTGCGGTTCACATCATTTTTGTTTCCAGCCACTCCAGCCATGTTTGAGTTTTGCCACGAACAACTTGTAGCAAGGACTGCAGGACTTGAAATGTAATAATTGTCGTATGAAGGTTTAAGTGTGAGTCCTGCGGAATCAAACATTGTGCGCCATTCTTCAACAGAAGGAACGTGCCAGCCTGCAGGACATATACCCCTGCGGAATCCATCGAATTTCACGCTGAATTTACCATGCAAACTTGTATAGCTGTTTAGAAGTTCAGCATAAGTCTCTCCGTATTCGGTTGCTGTATTAAATGTGTCAACTGCCGCATTCCAGTTGTAGAGCACACCCATATAGTAGTTGTTATAGTCATCAGGGTTGTTGTTTGGCCAACGTGCCATTTTTCCAGCAAGAGAGGTTTTATGTCTTGGTTTGTCGGATTTGTAATCTGTGAACAAAATGTCTGCACCAGTACTTGGTGAAGTTGTGGCGCGCATATTCTCGCGCAGCCAGCACTGGTTGCCAATTTGAACAACATCGTAAACGTTGCCTTCATGGTCTTTCACTGAGTCTATGATGCCAGTGCCTGATGTGAGCTCGTTGCCGAAAGCATTCACATTCTTCATATTTGTACAGTTGGTGAAATATTCGAGATTTATGGTGTTGGTTGAAATACAACCACTTGTAGGATGCTTAACCTCAACAGTATAAATTCCAGAAGCCAACTTTTGTGTGCTGCCTGACGACCAGTTGCCCACAGAGTCGCCATCAGCGTTTCTCCAAACAACAGTGCTGTTTACAGGTGCTACGTTGATATTGTAAACTCTGTTGTAAGTTAAATCAGAGCAAGTGCTGAATGTAGATACAGCTGTTACAATGTTGACAATTGTTTCTATACTGTCCTTAAGAGATATACAGGTGTAGGTGGGGTGTGTGGCCACAACCTTTATAGTGTCTTTTCCTGCAGTGGTGAAGTTTACAGTAAGCTTAGAACCTGTTTCAACGCTGTCAACACCGTTAACTGTCCACTTGAATGTGTATTCTGACGAAATATCATTTCCGTTCTTGTCAGTTACTGTTGCACTGTAAACAACAGAGGCCGTACTGTTGGCACAGAGTTTGATTGGATTTTCTTGCGAGGCAGTCAAGGCTAAACTTTCGGATATCGGAATTGCAACAAATTGAGTGTCGCTCATAATTTCGAATCCGCAGGTTTTAGTAATCACGTATGCTGTTGCATAAAGCGTGTCGCAAGAATTTACAGAAACATTTGCAGAGAGCGAGAACGTGCCATCACTGCCCATATTCGATGCGGTAATGGATGTTGCATTGACAAGATTTTTGTTTAAAGCGTAACGCACGCCATATTCTATGATTACATCATCGTTATAAGATGGTATTTTCCCCGACATCTGCAATTTTTTATCGGTAGCATCGAATGTTAACGATTCTAAGGAAATTGTAGGAGCGTTAATAAGTGTTACTTCTGAAGATACAGTCTCTGAGAACGAAGTTGCAGAACCTGTAGCTGTACATTCAATAGTGTTGGTACCTATATTATCCGCGCTATAATGAACAGTCAGAGTGTTGCCAGTTTGCAAAGCACTGTCAACGCCATTCACACGCCATGCGAAACTATAGTTGGAAGTAATGTCGTTCACCACGGTAGCAGTATAGGTAACACTTACTGTTCCGTTTTTACAAACCATGGCGTCATTTGTTGTAAGAGTAAGGAAAGACAGTATTTTGGCGCAGCGCACACTCAAAGCATCGTTTTTGAATATGTCTTCCAATTTGCTATAATTGCAGCTGTAGTTAATATTGCCTGCATAGGCTTTTTCGACAGAATTTAAGGAATCTGTCCAGAAATATGTTACGCCCAACAGTTTTTCAAAGCGTTTAATCGCAGCCGAATAGTATCCAGCTGGCACGGCTGAAAATCCTGAATTGTTGTTATTGTTATTTGGGGTGAGCCATAGTCCAATACTACGCAAAGTTTCAGTGGAATAACTCTCCAAACTGCGCATTTCAGCAATAGTGGGAATATGCCATCCATCAGGACATACACCCTGCACAAATCCATCAATGCGCTGAGGTTTATCGCTGCTTCCCTCAGGAACTCTCACAGCCGAGTACCATGTGTAAAGTCTGCCGTAAGTTTGGAGGTTTTCAACAGTGTCAGGAGCATATTCCGATTTGTAAATAAAGTGTTTCGGTACAGCAACACCGTCTGTGTATGTTTTGGATTTCATATTGGATTTCATCCAGCAGATATGTCCAACTTGAACAGTCTCGTAGGTGTTGCCGTCGCCATCTGTGATAGATTGTCCACAGGTGAAAGGGTTTTGTGCGTATAGGGCACCACTCACAATCATCAAACTTAGTAAAAAAAATAATTTTTGTTTCATACTTAAATAAACATTATTGATTATAAAGGTGTTTGTAGTTAACCTTTTTTTATCTCAACGTTTTACGTTATATTTTTTGAAAAGTTACGTGAAAAGCATTTTTTTTAGAAAAAAATCAACAGTTGTTAATAATTTGTTGATTTTTTTTATTATTATTATTCAATTACGATATGATGAAGATTGTTATTTTTGTAGTCTCAAAAAAAATATTCACCAAAATAATATCGTTATGAAAAAAAGTTTACTACTTTTTGTTTTCGGCGTATTGATGACATTTGTTGCGCTTTCGCAAGATGCAGCTATGTTGAACGAAAGTTTCGAAAACGATTTTCCACCTGAGGGTTGGACAGTTCTAATGATAGAAGGAGATGTAGGGTACGATGAACCAACAAAAGTATCATCTAATTATATGGATGCTTTTTATTATATGGATGCTTTTGATGGAAACTATTGCGCAGGGATGTTCTTTACAGAGGGATATTCAGACCGCTATATAATTACTCCAGCATTGCAGCCCCAAGAAGGGGACTCCATTATCTTCTATATGTTTACAGAATACGACTACATAGAAGCTGACACAATCACCCTTGAGGTTTCTACCACAAACAATCTTGCAGAGAGTTTTACGAATGTACTGTACACCTTTACTGTAGATGATTTTTTTACCGATGAGTGGTATCGTTTTGCTTTTGATTTAAGCGATTATGTAGGGCAGGAGATTTATATCGCATTCCACGATAAACAGTATGACGGGGGTGGTGTATTCATAGATAAGGTTTCTGGTGTTCATTTAGTAATGCCTCTTTGCATGGTGCCTACACAAACAACAACCTCAAACATAACAGCAGAATCAGCTGTTTTAAATTGGGTTTCTGAATCCTCTTCTTTTAATCTTTATTGGAAATCATTAAGTGATGTGGTATGGAATACCGAATTTGTTGAAAATGCAGTTTCTTTTTATTTAGAAAATCTTACGGAAAACACTGATTATCAATGGTATGTTAAGGCAATATGTGGTAATGATACATCTCAAGCAACTTCTATTAAGTCGTTTAAAACAAATTGTTTGTCAGAAGAGATTCCTTATATGTACGGCTTTGAAGATCTCACCACTAATGCACCTGAACCTCTATGTTGGCGTAAGCTCAATATTGGCGAATATCCAAAATATTATTCTTCTGGCGAAAGCCACAGCGGAGCGAAAGCATTGAATTTGTACCCATATTACAATGATAATATTATTGCACTTCCGTTGATGAATGCTAATATCAGTACATTACGACTAAAATTCTATGTTCTGCCAAATGGTTATGGTACATTAGAAGTTGGTTTAATGCCAAATCTTACTGATACAACCTTTATACTTGTAAAAGATTATCCTGCGTCAAGTTTTTCAAATAACTCAGATTGGAATCTTTGTAAAGTTAATTTCAACGAAACTCAATTATCAGAAGGTGAGTATTATATTGTGTTTAAAATGTCTCAGAATTCTGCTGCAGATTGGTATATTGATGATGTTACAGTGGAAAATATTCCTGAATGCCAAGAACCTGAAAATCTTACATTAACTGAATCCACAGCTTCTTCGGCTAAATTTGTATGGGAAAGAGAAAATGAAGAACAAAGTCAATTTACTGTTCATTATAGACCAGTTGGTTCTTCAGAATGGTTAACTTCTGAAGTTACTATTAGTGAAGATGTTGAATGTGAAATAACAGATTTGCAAAGTGCCACTACTTATGAAGTTTATTTAACGGTTGCTTGTGCTCCAAATAATCCATCTAATGTGGTTACGTTTTCTACCCAATGTTTAACAATACAACCCGAAGATTTACCATATACTCAAAGTTTTGAAACTACTGAAAAATACTCTCTACCTTTATGTTGGACTCTTGTTAATGGCTATTCTTCATACAATGGAATATATCCGTATGTTACCGATGCAGCTCCTAATGTAGGTACTAAATCACTTCATTTTTATCCATATTCTACATCTACAAATATTGTAGCTCTGCCTTTAGTGAACGAAGATATTCATAATCTTCGAGTTAATTTTTATCTGAAACCTGGTGCTAATTCATCTACCTATGGAAGAATGGAAGTTGGCATAATGTCAGATTTAAATAACTTAGATTCATTCGAGTTGGTTCAAAGTATCGTTGCATCACAATTGCCTAATTCAGATTATCAACAGTATAAAATATCTTTTGATAATACAGCTCTTGAAGGCGATTCTAACTATATTGTGTTCCGTTGTTTTGTAGAAAACGGATATAGTTGGTATTTAGATGACGTAACAATAGAATTGCAACCAACGTGTCCTGAGCCAAGCAACTTTGTTTTAACTGCTGTTTCGCCCACTACTGCAACCTTTACTTGGACACCTGGTGATGAATCTCAAACCGATTTTACAATATACTATAAAGTACAGAATGGTTCTGAGTGGCAAGAGTCAGTATTTTCAGTAAGCGATGAGATGACTTTTACGGTTGACGAACTTCTACCAGCATCTCAATACGAAGCTTATATAGTGAATTCTTGCTCACCTTCAACACACTCTAATCATATTTTGTTCTTTACAGAATGTTTACCACTAACAGAGTCGGATTTACCTAAAACTTACGACTTTGAAGGAGAGAATCCTCTCGGTTCATCCATTTATCTTCTACCAAATTGCTGGTACCGCCCACAATTTGCAGACTTTCCATACGTTTTAAATTCAATATATTATGGGCCAATACATTCTGGCTCAAAGCAACTCTTTTTTGGCTCAGAATTGTCTTATGTTGTTTTACCAAAATTAGATGAGTCTCTCGAATTATCCGATTTGATGCTCTCATTCTATGCTCGCGGTTATTATGAAGATTACTATGGAGAAGAATACACAGCAGTATTTGAAGTTGGTTATATGACAACGCCAAATGATATTTCAACATTCACAACAGTTTCAACATTCTCGTTTACTGGTCAAACATATCAATATATTGAATTACCATTTACTGGTATTGAAACAAACGCTAAATATATTGCTATTAAAAAAGTTAGTTCATCAAATTATTATTCCTATGGATTTATTGACGATGTGGTTATTAGTATAACACCTGATTGTATGGCTCCTTTAGGATTATCAGCTACAGAAATACAAACTCATTCTGCAAATTTGCAGTGGATTAGTAGTAGTGAGAATGCTACTGTTTACTATAAACAAACCACAGAAAGTGAGTATCTCTCTGTTGAAGTATCAGGAAATTCTTATACTATAACTGACTTAGAGTCAATGTCAACATATAAGTGGTACGTTGAAATTTATTGTAATGGAGAAACTTATACTTCTAACGAAGCTACATTCTCAACCGTTTGCGATGCAATAGTAGTAACAGATGAAGAACCTTACGTTCAAAATTTCAATTCACTACCTGAATGTTGGGATCTCGGAGAGTGGAATTATAGTTCTGTAGAAAAGTATATTTACCATTCCTATGGAGAGTTTGTAATAGAAGCTTTGATGCCTATATTAGATATATCTGAAGTATCGGCTCCCTATCTAAAATTCTCACATCGTCAGCCCAATTGGGATGGTATATGTGAAGAGATTCATATATACTCAAGATCAAATTTTGAATCTGAATGGAGCCTCTTATATTCATACGTAACTCCAACTTCTGATTGGATTACTGATTCTTTACCTCTACCTAATTCTTCTGAGAATTATCAGATTAAATTTGTAGGTATTGGCACTAATGCTTGGGGAATGTATTTTGATGACGTAATCGTTTATAACAACGAATATGTTCAATGTGTACCTGCGATAGGATTGACATCGAATAATCCAACTTCTACTTCAATAGAACTCAGCTGGGGATCATTTTATGACGATGTTAATTACATAGTTTATTATAAGCCTTTAGGTGATGATGAGATTCTTTCAGAAACTGTTAGTGAAACTTCTCTCACCCTAACAAATCTTATACCTGCTACAACATACGAATGGTATGTATCTATGGTTTGTGGAGAAGATGTAGTAAATTCAGAATTAGCATATTTCACTACTACATGTATCCCTATCTCTGTTGCTACAACACCTTATGTTGAAAACTTCGACAACATAGAAGAATATGAAATTCCTATGTGTTGGAATCGTATATTAGAGTATGCTTACTCGTATAACGAAATATACCCTTCTGTTGATGCAACCTATAGTTCAAGTTCTAAGAATTTGTTGATGGCTTCTAATGCAGGAACAAATATTATGATAGCACTTCCAGAATTTGTTGAAGAATTAAATACCTTGAGATTCTATTTTGAAGTTAAAGCTGCTAATGCCGCTTCAGCATCTCTTGATATAGGATACCTACCAACTGCTGGATCTGCCCCAAGCGAGTTTCAAACTTTGGTTTCATTAAATGCAGCTGACTATAGTACCTATTTTTCGCAACAAATATATGCACCTTTTGCCGTTAATTTTGATACCCTACCAACAATTACCTCTGGTATTCTTGCGCTAAGAATTAATGGAGTTACTTCTCCCGTTTTTAACCAATGGCACATCGATAATTTGAAGATTTCATTGATTCCAAATTGTGAAACACCTATCTTTTTATCTGCTTCAAATGCAACTAATAACAGTGTAGATTTATCCTGGAATGATGTTGCTACATCGTATAGCGTATTTTACAAGGAATCAGATGAAGAATCTTATACTGAAGTTTCAAATGTTGCATTAACAAATGGAGTCTATACTCTTTCTGGTTTGAATGCATCTACAATTTACAATTGGTATGTAGTTGCCCATTGTTCAGAAACAGAAGTAAGCGAAAATTCTGCACTTAAACAGTTTAAAACTGATTGCGATGTCGTATCAACGTTCCCATACACCGAATCTTTTGAAAATGGATTAGGCTGTTGGTCAACGAACAGTTTGTCTGGTTCAACA
>CADBTU010000115.1 GCA_902797625.1 uncultured Bacteroidota bacterium
CTGTATTGGAAAATTCTTCTTACAAAATACGATCCGAATACTTGGAAAGAGATTTCCACAACCGTGAAGACTGGGCATCGGAAAATGACCATCGTGCAATATGAGAAACTGTTGCAATATATGGAAGCGGTGCGTCTCGACGAACTCCCATGCAGTGAGTATGTATGGATGACTGACGGTGCGCAATGGGTGATGGAGCGGGTGACCGACCAAGGATTCAAAGCCCACTTTACCAATGTTGCAGGGAAAAGCATCCGTCAAGTTTACAGTTTTTTAGCTGGACTCAGCGGTAAGAAGTTGGAATATGTAGAAAAGTATGGATTCTAAAACATTTCAAAAACGTCAAAACATGAATACCACCACCGAAAAACCGTTGGATTACCGCTGTTTTTTTACTCGGAATCATTCTTTACTGGATGTTTGACGCTGCTTGGGCATCTTTCGCCTCGTTTTTCTTCGCGCTGGAAGCTGTGCTTCATCCGATAGCCATAGTCGTCGGGAAATCCCTGCCGCTCCTGCTGGTCTTTTACCTGCTGTTCCGCAAACCGAGACTCTTCGATGTCAAAAGTGAGCATCTCGCTATACTGGTCGGTTTTGTCTTTTACTGCGGGGAGATGATACAATAAAACGTATCGAGACACACCGCGTCTCGATACACCCAAAATAGGTGTTTATCAATGATTGGTTACGCTTTATTTATTAGGATAAGGTATTATAATATCGTCGCAGTATTCACAACGATATGAGCGTTTATTTTTATCAACGAGATGGAAAACGTGATGAAAGTAGTGCTCTACTGAAGTTACGCAGCGAGGATTTTTACATTTAATAATATTCTCAATTTTGTCTGGAACTTCGAGCTTTACTTTTTTAATCGTTTTCCCGTTTTCGATAATATTTACAGTTGCATTAGGATCTATCAAACCAAGAAAATCGTAATTAATATCAATTACGTTGTTTATTTTGATAATATCTTTCTTTCCCATTTTAAGACTATAAGCATTGCATATTAGTGCTACATTATAGTCTGCTTTATCGAGGTTAAGATAATTAAAAACTTGAATTCCATATCCAGCTGTGATATGGTCGATAACTATTCCTTTTTCTATGCTTGTAATTTCTAACATAACTTCGTTTTTTAATAAATTCCTAAAAGTTTCAAAATCAAGGCCATACGAACGAACATACCATTTTTAGCTTGTGGAAAATACTGAGCACGAGGGTCGTCATCAATTTCGGTACTAATTTCATTAACGCGAGGTAGAGGATGTAAGATATAGGTATCAGGGCGAGCATAAGACATTTTTTCTTTATCAAGGATAAAACGATCTTTAAGACGTATGTAATCTTCTTCATTGAAGAAGCGTTCTCTTTGTACGCGTGTCATATAGAGAAAATCAAGTTGTCCCATATAAGGCTCCATTTGATCTACCTCTTCGAAAGGAATTCCTCTTTTTTTGATAATCTCTTCGCGAATATATTCAGGAACTCGAAGTTCTTCAGGAGAGATAAGAATAAAACGTACGCCCTCGTAATTGCTTAAAAATTTTATAAGAGAATGCACAGTTCTTCCAAATTTAAGGTCGCCGCAGAAACCATAAGTCTTATTTTCTACATTACCTCTTAGGCGTTCTATTGTTAGAATGTCGGTAAGAGTTTGCGTGGGGTGTTGGTGTCCACCATCTCCAGCATTTATAAGCGGCATATTGATATAATGGCTGGCTAAACGTGGAGCACCTTCCTTTGGGTGGCGCATAGCTGCAATGTCAGCGTAGCACTCAACGGTGCGAAGTGTATCAGCAATGCTTTCACCTTTAGCTGTTGAAGAAGAAGCTGCTTCAGAGAAACCAATTACTTGACCACCTAAGCGTAGCATTGCGGTTTCAAAACTCAATCTTGTGCGAGTACTCGGTTCATAAAAAAGAGTTGCCAGGATCTTGCCTTCGCAACTCTTACTATATTTTTCGGGATTCGCAATGATTTGATGAGCCAAATCGAAAATCTCGCGGAATTCTTCGCGCGTAAAATCAGATGGGTCTATCAAACTTCTGTTTTTTAACATAATAAAACCTCCTATATATTTAATTTATAATTTATTCCAATTCTAAACTCATCAAATCCTATACGAATGCAAAAATAAAAAAATATTTTTTTATGTAACAATATACTATAAATAATTATTCTAAATTTATTTGAGTAACTAAGCTCATAAGAAAATGATATATATTGATAATTGTCAAAAAATCAAATATTTATATAACCAAAAATATTTATTAATTCATAAATAACAAAGAATAAAAATTTGTTATAGTTGTTAGTTGGAAACAAAAATTTTTACCTCTTATAGCATCATTGTTGCATGACCTATGAGGTAACCCCTTGCATCTTTGTCAAAAACCACTAAAATATCCACATCGCTGTCCTATTGAAATACTCGCGAATGATCTCAATTATTTTATATACCGTTTGTAGAGACAAACCGTCTCCGCCTTCCGTCACAAACATAAAAAATCCGTGAAACTTTCTTGTTTGCATTAGTTTGAAAATTTACCAGATTTCCACTTACAAAGAAAAGCGAAAACGCTTTATGTCAATATGTTATAATTTTCAGTATTTCTTTTCGGTGTTCTTTGGTTTTTGGTGAAAAATATGGGTTGATATCGTTATTGTTCGTCTGCATCAGACAGCAATGATTTCATACAATCTATATAAGCAACCGCTTTTTCTCTCAATTCGACAACTTCAGATTGATCGCATAGTACAAA
>CADBTU010000116.1 GCA_902797625.1 uncultured Bacteroidota bacterium
AAAAATTTAAAAATAAGCCGACGTTTGTGATGTCGGCTTATTTAGTGTTAGCAAGCGCAAATATTTTGGCAGACACGGTAATTTTTGCTACTTTTGCCCGCAAAAAAAATGTCATGAGAGAGATATTAAATCCTTGGATAGGAAATCATTCTGGATATAATTGCTTCGGTTGTAATCCCACTAATCCTATGGGAATGCAGATGCACTTCTTTTGGGATGACGAAAAACAGAACATTATCTCTGTTTGGAGAGCAAATAAAAATTTTGTTAGTTGGATTGACACTTTACATGGTGGTATTCAGGCATCATTATTAGATGAAATTTGTGGATGGGTAGTATTCTATAAACTTCAAACCTCAGGAGTTACAGCAAAAATGGAAATGCGCTACCGTAAGCAGATTCTTACTACATGGCCATATATCACACTTCAAGCTAAGTTAGAAGAACAACGTCGCAATATAGCTATTGTAAAGGGTAAAATACTAAATCCTAACGAAGAAGTTTGCGCTGAGTGTACTTGCACATATTTTATCTTTGACTCAGAAAAATCTAAAGAGATGGGCTATCTGCCAGCACTTTTGGGCGATAAAGAATTTACTAAAGAGGATATTATAGAGCAAATGTTAGCGCAAATAAGAAAACCGAGAAAACCTGAAGATTTTATATCTTTGCAAAATTTTTGAAAGACGACGATTATGGCTAAACCATCAATTCCTAAGGGTACGCGCGATTTCACTCCTACTGAAATGATGCGCAGAAACTATATATTCGATACTATAAAAAGAGTTTTTCATAAACATGCTTGTCTGCCAATTGAAACTCCCGCAATGGAAAATCTATCCACGCTTATGGGTAAATATGGCGAAGAAGGCGACAGATTACTCTTTAAGATACTTAATTCAGGAGATTTTACAAAAGGTGCTGATTTTTCAAATAGTGAACAAAGCGTCAATAAATTGGCCTCTCAAATATGCGAAAAAGGTTTACGTTATGATTTAACAGTTCCTTTTGCAAGATTTATAGTGCAACATCAACACGAACTTACATTTCCTTTTAAGCGCTACCAAATGCAACCTGTATGGCGCGCCGACAGACCCCAAAAAGGTCGCTACCGGGAATTTTATCAATGCGATGTTGATATTATCGGTAGCAACTCGATGATTAATGAAGCTGAACTCGTTGAAATAGTTGACGAAGTTTTTGAATCTTTCGGAATACCAGTGGTTCTTAAAATCAACAACCGAAAAATTTTATCTGGTATCGCTGAAATTATCGGCTCTCCTGAAAAGGTTACAGACTTGTGTACTGCTATCGACAAACTTGATAAGATTGGACACGACAACGTCTGCCAAGAAATTATGGAACGAGGAATCTCCAAAGAATCACTCCAAAAGTTACTTCCATTTTTCGAAATTTCAGGAATGAATAATAGAGAGACTCTCAATATTTTAAAATCTCTGCTCTCAAATTCTGAAATTGGTACTCTCGGCATTCAAGAACTTGAAACTGTTCTTACTTATATTGAGAATATGGAATTAAGGATTGATGTTGAAATAGACATTACATTAGCTCGCGGTCTCAACTACTATACTGGAGCAATTTTTGAAGTTAAAGCTAAAGAAGTTGCTATTGGTAGTGTTCTTGGCGGTGGACGCTACGATAACCTAACAGGAATATTTGGACTAAAAAATATGTCTGGAGTTGGTGTTTCTTTCGGTGCAGAACGCATTTAC
This sequence comes from uncultured Bacteroidota bacterium, assembly GCA_902797625.1. Classification (GTDB taxonomy): domain Bacteria; phylum Bacteroidota; class Bacteroidia; order Bacteroidales; family WCHB1-69; genus F23-D06. Next base: position 1,734 of record CADBTU010000116.1, read on the forward strand.
GACGTTTTAAACGAATTAGATCTATTTCCTAAACACATTCTCACGCCTATAGCTGCTATATTTCTCAACTTCGGTGGTAACGATGAATATTATGCTCTCAAGGGATTAACTCATTTGAGAAAAGCAAATATCGCTTCTGAAATATATCCAGATAATATCAAGATTGGAAAACAGATGAACTACGCTAATTCAAAAGGGATTCCTTTTGTGATAATGGCTGGCGAAAATGAACGCAAAGAAGGAAAATATACACTGAAAAATATGCTTTCTGGTGAACAAGTTCTCGTTTCTATTGATGAAATTGTCGATATAATTAGTAAAAGCTAAAGCTATTTTATGGAAGATACCCACAATACCGAAAAAGAGACAACTTCACATCGAGAAAAATCTCGATTCGCAAAGGTGATTCAAACAATCAAAGTCCATGTCAAAAAGTTTTGGCAAGAAATTAGAGATTATACTCACCTTCGGGAAGATACAGGCTACGAATCAACCATAGAATCAATCTCTAACAGTGTTGAATTCCGTGGTGTTAACGTCTGGATTTTGGCTTTTGCTATAATTGTAGCTTCTGTGGGGTTGAATGTCAATTCTACAGCGGTGATAATTGGCGCAATGTTAATTTCGCCTCTTATGGGGCCAATAACTGGTATTGGCTTGTCTATTGGTATTGTGGATGAAGACTTGCTAAGAAAATCGCTTCGCAATTTGCTGATAATGGTGCTAATCAGTATAATTACATCAACCGTTTACTTTGTAATATCCCCGCTGAGCGAAGCACAGTCGGAATTGTTAGCACGCACACGACCTACAACTTACGATGTACTTATAGCTTTTTTCGGTGGTCTCGCTGGTATAGTTGCTACATCACGTAAATCTCAACAAATAACAGTTATCTCTGGTGTTGCTATTGCTACTGCCCTTATGCCACCTCTATGCACCGCTGGATACGGTCTCGCTACTTGGCAACCACGTTTCTTTGGAGGTGCCCTATATCTGTTTTTTATCAATTCTTTCTTCATAGCTCTTGCCACATTTATTATGGTTAGGTATTTAGGTTTCCAACAAAAAAAATACCTCGACTCAAAACGACAAAAAGGAGTTAAAAGAATTATCTATATTTTTGCACTTATAGTGTTGATTCCCAGTGTTTTTACAGCTTTCAATCTAATACAAGAAACAGCTTTCAATACACAAGTTCGTAAATTTGTTAACGAAATTCAACTAAATGAACTGTTTAGCAACGCTCAACTAATTGAATCTCAGTCGTCTTATGCCCATAAAAATCAAATTTTAACATTACGAACTATCGGAAAACCTTTTTCTAATGATGAAATTAAAAAATTGCAAGACATTCTTAAAAATGATTATGGATTAAACCACGCTAAATTGGTAATTCGTCAAACTTCTGGAACTATTGATATCACCCAACAAAATCGGATAATAGAAGAAATTTTAGATAAAAAAGATGAACAAATTAGAAAAAGAGATTCTGTTATAGTTAACTTAGAAAACCACATTAACTCTATTGGTGGCAATTCAGAAGTTACACAACAAATAGTTCAAGAGGTTTACGTTCAATATCCTAACATTAAAGAATTTGCAATTTCTGAAATGGAATTTTTCGATGCCACAACCTTAAACAGCGTGAGGAAACCTGTTGTTTATATAAAATGGCAAGACAATTTACAGCATACTGAAATTGAGAAAAAAATTATTAGTTGGCTTAAGATTCGCTTGAAAAGTGATGATATAGAAATAATTAGAAATTAGTAAAACTTCAAACATGTCGCAGTATTTATCAACAGATATTTCAAAAATAACAACCAATACCTTGGCAAAAATGCGTGCTCAAGGTGAACGTATTGCAATGCTCACTGCATACGATTATTCTATTGCCACTCTTCTCGATATGGCAAAAATAGATGTTATTTTAGTTGGCGACTCAGCTGCAAACGTTATGGCAGGCTATAAAACAACTCTACCTATTACTCTTGATGAGATGATTTATCATGCCTCCTCTGTTTGTAGAGCAGTTAATCGTGCTTTAGTTGTTGTAGATCTTCCTTTTGGAACCTATCAAGGAAATTCTAAAGAAGCCCTACATTCCGCAATTAGAATAATGAAAGAGTCGGGAGCTGATGCTATAAAATTAGAGGGCGGACGAGAGGTTATTGAATCTATTGACAGAATTTTAAGTGCTGGAATTCCTGTTATGGGACATTTAGGCCTTACGCCTCAATCAATAAACAAATTTGGAACTTACGCTGTGCGCGCAACATCAAAAGAAGAGGCTGACATTCTGAAAGAAAATGCAAAATTACTCGAGGAACACGGCTGCTTCTCTCTTGTATTGGAAAAAATACCTGCATCTTTGGCTAAAGAGGTTACTGAGAGTATTTCAATTCCTACTATTGGAATAGGTGCTGGTCAGCATACATCTGGTCAAGTGCTTGTTTTTCATGATATGATGGGTATCACACAACAATTTTCACCACGTTACCTCCGTCGTTACCTCAATTTAAGTGAAGAAATTGTAGGAGCAATAGAACACTATATAACTGATGTAAAGGCTAACACTTTTCCAAATGAATCAGAACAATACTGATTATCAAGAGATTGCAAATCGTATCCTTTACGAAGACAATCACCTCATAATTGCGAACAAAATGCCAGGAGAACTTGTTCAAGGTGATGACACTGGCGACGTTCCTCTATTAGAAAAAGTTAGAGAATATATCCGAATAAAATATAATAAACCAGGAAATGTATTTTGTGGTTTAGTTCATCGTATCGACCGCCCTGTAAGCGGCGCAGTTGTGTTTGCTAAAACATCTAAAGCCTTAACACGAACTAATGAGATGGTGAAAAATAGAAGTTTTTCTAAGCATTATTGGGCAATCGTAGAAGGAAAAACTCCTAATTTATGCGATACTCTCGTGAATTATCTTAAGAAAAACTCCGTTAACAATAAAACATTAGTATCAAAAAATGAATATTCTGGATGGCAGCGCGCCGAACTAAAATACAAAGTTTTGGCTTCTTCTGATAGATATTCTCTTCTTGAAATTGAACTTATAACTGGGCGCCACCATCAGATTAGAGCACAACTTTCTAATATTGGTAATCCGATAAAAGGAGATTTAAAATATGGTGCAAAACGTTCAGAGTCAGATCGCTCCATTTGCCTTCACGCTCGAACTATCAGTTTTCCTCATCCAGTCTCAAAAGAGATTCTTATAATTGAAGCAAATCCTTATAATTCATTGTTTTTCAGATTATTAGAAAAAAATAAAATAAATTAAACTTTTCTCTTGAAAAATAGTTACAAATTTTGTAATTTTGCGGCGTTTAAATATTATACCTATGAAGAAGTTATATACAATATTGTTGCTAATAGGATTTGGATTTCTCGCAAATGCCCAATCACTTCGTTTATTCAAAGAAGATAGCACAGTTATTAACAATAATGACGTCGTTGATGTAATTTTGAATGGAGAAGAAGAAGTTAACACATACGTTGGCTACGAGAATCTTACTAATCAACAAATTGGTTTCTACGTTAAAAAAGAGGTTTTGTCTTTCAACGATGATGGTAATGTTATGTTGCTTTTCTGCATAGGCAACTGCTATACAGGTGTATCTTCAGAGTTGGTTACTATTGAACCAAATGCAGTTATTCCTGCTAATCATAGTATGGCATTTCATGCAACATACCAAGGAAGACCGTCAGATGCTTTAGTAAAATACACATTCCAAAATGCTGAAAACGAGGATGATTGCATCAGTTTTACAATAAAATACAAAACAGGTGTTGGTATTCCTCAAAACGAGATTGCTAACAAATTGCAAGCAAGTCCTAATCCAGCAACAAATAATGTATCAATAAATTACACAACAGCTTCAAATAAATCCAGCTTAGTGATTAAAAATCTAACAGGCAAAGAGATATACCGCACAGAACTTCAAGAAGGTACAAGCAACTTAAATCTGAATATCAGCGATTTTCCAGCAGGTGTTTATTTTTACGGCATTGAGGTTGGTGGCAAAATGATTTGCACTAAGAAACTTTTAATAAAATAGCAAAATATCCTATGATGCCATGTTTTCACGGCATACTAATCTTTCTGTAAAGGATTTTCACTGGGAACAAATTATAACGCACAGCAATCAGATAACTTTGGTGTTGTGCGTGCTTTTTTTGCTACTCACAGTGATAGTTGTCTCGTCAAGAAGAAAGTTATCACTTATTCTCCGCTCGTTTTTTTCTCAACGATACTTTGCTCTCATCCAAAGAGAAGGAAAACTACTCAAAGAAAAAATGTCATTCACAGTTCTACTATTTGACATACTCACTATATCTACTTCAATAGTACAATTTTCATCTATTTACATCCCAAATTTTCTATATAGAACTCCTTATTCAGCTAAAATTGGAATATTTTTTGGGTTACTTTTTGTCGCTTACTTTATAAAGCTGTTTTTTTATCAACTGTACTCGTATTTATTTGATAGAAAAAAAGAACTTGAGCTAATTATTCAATATAAATTTGTTTTCGTAACCGACTTTGCTCTTGTTGTATTCCCTTCAACAATTCTTATAGAATATTCTGGTTTAAATTTTCTTTTTTATGTTATTTCTGGGATATTGGTAGTGCTGTTTGGATTTTGGATTTACAGACTTATAAAAATAAATCCTAAAGGTGGAAATATATTTCATTTTTTTCTGTACTTTTGCACGCTTGAAGTTTTACCGTGGTTGATATTGGTCAAATTTATGTTAAAATTTTAGCTATCAAGAAGTTAGAGTATATTTTTAAAACAAGAAATTAAGTCAGGAATGAAGATAAAAAACATCCTAATCTCACAAAATGCGCCAGAAGACTTCGAAAGATCTCCTTACGCTGAACTCAAAAAAAAATATAGTGTCAATATTGATTTTTACAAATTCTTTAAAATAAATAGCACAACAGCTCAAGAATTTAGGAAGACGCACATCAATATACTCGAATATGAAGCTATCGTTTTCTCAAGCACAAACACAATTGACAATTTCTTCGAGTTATGCAAAGATATGCGCATAGAGATGCCTGAATCTATGCGTTATTATTGTGCAACAGAATCTATAGCTCTGTATCTTCAAAAATATGTTGCTTACAGAAAACGTAGGGTTTTTTCGGCCAAAGATGCGCAAGCAAGTAGTTTTCACGATCTTCTGATAAAAAACAAGCAATATAGTATGTTAGTGCCGTGTAGTCAGGATGGTATTCCTCCGCAATTAGAGGATATTCTTAAAGAGAATGACATTAAATATGCACAAGCTATCGTGTTCAAGATAACACCAGCAAACCTTGCTAATGACGTTGATATTGAAAAATACAATATGATTGTTTTCTTTAGTCCTAACGGCGTAAAATCTTTACAAACTAACTTCCCTAATTTTGAGCAAAACAATAAAGCGTTTGCAGCACTTGGTAAAGCCGCAATTCAAGCGATTGAAGATGCTGGTTGGACAGTACACGCAAAAGCACCAACCAAAGAAACGCCTTCAATAACTGACGCTTTGGATAATTTCCTTAAGGAACATGCCACACGCAGACGCTAAGTTCTCTTTTCCTGAAAATAAACGACTTAAGTCGTCACAACGCATCAGATTTATTGTGGCGCAACGTAAAAGTATTGCCAAATATCCTATAAAGTGTTTCTATCAAACTGATTTCTGTCAAACATCAGGAGGAAACATAAGAGTTGCTATGTTAGTTTCTAAACGAAAATTTCGACACGCTGTTGACCGTAATCGTGTTAAGCGACTTTTTCGTGAAGCTTTTCGGCTGAATTATAACATTCTCACTATACCAAACAATCTTAATCTTGACATTTGCTGGATGTTCGTTGGACAAGAACTTCCAGAATTTTCTACAGTTTCAAAGGTTTCAATTGAGCTTCTCAAAACATTACAAACCATTATAAATCAAAATATTAGTCATGAAAAAAATAACTAATTATGTAAGTGATTTTTTTTCCTCAATACTTATTGGCTTAATAAAGATATACCAAATTACTCTTTCACCACTAATTGGTAAAGCATGTAGATATACCCCAACTTGCTCTAATTATGGAATAGAGGCGATAAAAAAATATGGTCCAATTAAAGGTAGTTTTCTTACAATAAAACGAATATTATCGTGCAATCCGTGGGGCGGCAGTGGTTACGATCCTGTTCCTTAGTGATTAAGTTGAATTCAATAATTTTTATCAGTTATTATTGTTAGAAAATAAGACAAAAAGTGTATTTTTGCAAAGTTGGAAAAACACTTAAAATTAAGAAATAAATATAATTGATATGGAAGAAAAGAAAAGATCTATGATTCGTTTAAGAATGAGTTCACAAGATGCACATTATGGTGGAAATTTGGTAGATGGTGCTCACATGCTTGCACTATTTGGCGATGTTGCTACCGAACTTCTCATTATGCAAGACGGTGATGAGGGTTTATTTTGCGCATACGACAATGTGGAGTTTCTCGCACCGGTATACGCGGGCGACTATATAGAAGCTGTTGGCGAGATAACACATGTTGGAAACACATCTCGTAAGATGGTTTTCGAAGCTCGCAAAGTTATTCGTCCTCGCACAGACATCAGTGCTTCTGCTGCTGATGTTCTTGAGGAGCCTATCGTTGTTTGCCGTGCATCAGGAACTTGCGTAGTTCCTAAAGATTGCCAACGTAAAAACTGCTAAAATGCAGAATTCTAACATCATATTATTGTAATAAAATGGAAAAATTGATAATTACCGCTGCTATTTGCGGTGCAGAAGTAACAAAAGAACAAAATCCTGCTGTTCCTTATACAGTTGAAGAGATTGTGCGTGAAGCTAAATCTGCGGTTGATGCTGGTGCAGCTATTGTTCATCTTCATGTTCGTGAAGATGATGGCACTCCAACACAAAGTCGCGCGCGCTTTCAAGAGTGTGAAGAAGCTATCTATAAAGTTTGCCCTAATGTAATTCTAATTCCTTCTACTGGTGGTGCTGTGGGTATGACCCCCGAAGAACGTCTGCAATCTACAGATACAACTCCTGTTCCAGAGATGGCAACTCTTGACTGCGGAACTTGTAATTTTGGAGACGAGATCTTCGATAACACTATGCCTACAATGAGAGCATTTGGAAAACGAATGATAGAACGCGGCATTAAACCTGAATATGAATGTTTCGAGATGGGACATCTTGACACTATTTTAACGATGGCTCGTAAAGGTGAAGTTCCTGGTGCTCCAATGCAATTCAATTTTGTACTTGGTGTTCCAGGCTGTACTCCTGCAACTGTTCCTAATCTCTGTTGGTTAGTTCAAAACATTCCTGCGGGTAGCACTTGGACTTGCACAGGTATCGGGCGACACGCTTTCACATTGGCTGCACCTGCTATCGTTATGGGCGGCAATGTTCGCGTAGGCTTTGAAGACAACCTCTATCTTGAACGTGGGGTTCTCGCTAAATCTAATGGCGAACTCGTTGATAAGGTTGTCAGAATAGCTAAAGAACTTGGTCGTCAAGTTGCAACTTCTGACGAAGCTCGCGAAATATTAGGCCTCAAAAAATAAATTTCACTCTGATACTTTTACACCACTATGGGTAGAAAAATTAAATTTTGTTTGGTTTATCGCGATATGTGGCAATCTTCAGGTAAGTATCAGCCACGTGTTGACCAACTTTTAGAAATTGCTCCTGTGATAGTTAGAATGGGTTGTTTCGATCGCGTTGAAACAAATGGAGGAGCTTTTGAACAGGTAAACCTATTGTATGGCGAAAATCCTAATAAAGCTGTTCGCGCTTGGACCAAACCACTGCGTGAAGCTGGCATTCAAACTCAAATGCTTGAACGCGCATTAAATGGGTTACGTATGTACCCTGTTCCCGCTGATGTTCGAAAGCTGATGTTTAAAGTTAAAAAAGCGCAAGGCGTTGATGTTGTACGCTCGTTCTGCGGCCTCAACGATTACCGTAACCTCGAACTTTCTATTAAATACGCCAACGAGTTTGGTCTTATATCTCAAGCAGCTTTGAGTATCTCACATTCACCAGTTCACACTTTGGAACACTATCTCTCTGTTGTTGACAAATACGTCGAGTACGGAGCTAAAGAGATAGGACTTAAAGATATGGCTGGCATAGGGCGTCCTTCAGAATTGGGCAAACTCGTTAAAGCCATAAAGGAAAAATATCCACACCTTGTAATTCAATATCATGGACATACTGGTCCTGGACTTTCTATGGCTTCTGTGTTAGAGGTTTGTCGTAACGGTGCTGACATTGTTGATGTTGCTATGGAACCGCTCTCTTGGGGAATGGTTCATCCTGATGTTATCGCTGTTCAGGCTATGCTTCGCGCTGATGGTTTTGATGTTGCAGATATTGATATGAATGCTTATATGGAAGCCAGAACTTTGACCCAAAAATTCATAGATGACTTCCTCGGATATTTTATCGAACCTAAAAATAAGATCTCAACTTCACTGCTTCTCGGCTGTGGGTTGCCTGGCGGAATGATGGGTTCTATGATGGCAGACCTTAAAGGCGTTCATAATTCCATAAATATGATGCTTGAAAAGTCTGGCAGAAAGAAACTTACTGAAGATGAATTGCTAATAAAACTTTTTGACGAAGTTCAATACGTGTGGCCTATGGTAGGAACGCCAGGTTTAGTAACTCCTTTTAGTCAATATGTTAAGAATATCGCCCTTATGAATATTCTTGCTGACGCTCAAGGTAAACCACGTTTTTCTAATATGGAACAGAATCAGTGGGATATGATTCTTGGTAAATGTGGTCGATTACCTGGTGTAGTGTCTCCTGAAGTTATGGAAATTGCTAAACAAAAGGGATTTACATTCTTTGATGGTGTGCCTCAAGACAATTACCCAGATGAACTCCCAAAATATCGCCAAATGATGCAAGAACGCGGTTGGGATGTAGGTCAAGATGATGAAGAACTTTTTGAATTAGCAATGCATGAACGTCAATATATTGATTATAAAGAAGGTAGAGCTAAGAAAAATTTTGTTAATGAACTTGAAGTGGCTAAACAAAAGTCAAATATTAGAGAGGTTATCAAAATAGTAAAACTTCCTGAAGTTATTCAACAAGAGGTTATCGACAAAGTTCTTGCTAAAGAACCCGATGCGAAAATGATTACAGCTCCTGTTTCGGGAGAAGTTATTTGGGAAATTGCTGTTGATGAACCTTCTATGGCTAAACCGCTCGGCACGCCATTCAAGAAAGATGAAACAGTTTGTTTTGTGAGTGCCTACTATGGTATGGAACCAGTAAAGTCTTTCTACGATGGGCAACTTTTAGAAGTTCTTGTTCGACAAGGTCAAAAAGTTGCAAAAGGAGATGTAATAGCCTTTATTAAATAACCTTGAATAGGGTTAGTAACTAAGTAAATTTTGCATATAAATATTGCGTAATGGATAATTTTAGTTTAGTAGGAATTCAACAGATAGGTGTTGGAACCGAGAATATGGTCGATTCTTGGAAATGGTACGCTGATATGTTTCAAATGAATGTGCGTATTTTAGAAGACGATACTGTAGCAGCGAAAATGCTCCCTTATACTAACGGCCGCCCAGAAAAACGTCATGCGTGTATAGCCGCAAATCTTCAAGGTGGCGGCGGTTTGGAAATATGGCAATACTCGGAAAGAAAACCTCTACCTTTAGATTTTGAAGTCCAAATTGGTGATCTTGGTGTTTTTGTAACAAAATTAAAAACACACGATATTTCAGCCTACCACTCTGAGTTGGCGGCTAAGTACGACAATGTATCCCAAATATACACCGATCCTAAGGGTATTCCTACTTTCTATATCCTTGATCCTAACGGAAACCTCTTCCAAATTTTGGAAGACAATTATGTTTTTATAGATGAACATAGATATTCAGGAGGTGTAATAGGAGCGATGATTGGTGTTACAGACATTGATAAGTCGCTCACTGTTTACAGAGATATATTAGGTTATGACACTATTGTTTACGACAAATCAGGTATCTTTAGTGATTGGCAGACACTACGCGGCGGGCAACAACAATATAGACGTATGCTCCTCGCACGCTCAAAGCCATTCGCTGGACCATTTAAAAATCTTTACGGAAATAGCACAATTGAACTTGTTCAGGCGTTAGAACGTCAACCTCGTAAAATATTTGAGAGTCCTCGACAATGGGGCGACCCTGGATTTATTCAAATTTGTTTCGATGTTGTAAATATGAGTGCCTTAGAAAAGCATTGTAAATCTTTAGGATACCCGTTTACTGTTGATAGTTGCACTGATATTGATAATTTCGATATGGGACTTGCTTCTGGCCATTTTACCTATATCGAAGACCCAGACGGAACTTTAATAGAATTTGTAGAAGTTCACAAAATCCCGATTAGCAATAAACTTAACATCTGTATAAACTTAATGAAAAGGGATAGAACTAAGCCATTACCTAATCTACTACTTAAATTATTGAGGTTTAATCGCGTAAAATTTAACTGATATGGGAGCTTTGATTGATGAAATTAAATCGGATTTACGCTTTCACGAAGCTCTGAAAGCTTGTATGAATTGTGGAATGTGTACAGCAGTGTGCCCTGCTGCAGAATTTTATGACTATGACCCGCGTAGGATTTGCGAGATGGTACAAAGAAACAACGAACCTGAAATAGAAAACCTTCTACGCACTGACTCTATTTGGTTTTGCGGACAGTGTATGTCGTGCAAACCACGTTGTCCACGAGGAAATGCTCCAGGTGAAATTATCAATATTCTACGTAAAATATCACAAGAAAAAGGGTATTTCAAAGACTCAAACATGGGGCGTCAACAAGTTCAAATAATGAATAGCATCGGTTCTAACATCCTCGAAATTGGATACTGTGTCCATCCCGATAAAGTAAATCCTGATTCACACATCGAACAGGGGCCTGTTTGGCGCTGGTATATCGATAATATTGAAGAATTATCTCCTAAACTCGGTGCTAACTATCACGGAGACGGTTCGGGAGCACTACGCAAAATATCTCGCGAAGATATTGATGAAATAAATAAAATTTTTGAAACTACTGGAGGAATGAAATTTCGCAAAACCGTTCTTGAACCTTAATTTTTGAATTCTTCTTTCATTAATCTTTATTGATTTTATTACCAACCATATTTGCCCACCTCAAGAAAGAGGCACTTTGTATATCGTAAAATACATTGTAGAAAGTTCTTGCCCAGTAATTGCGTGTTCCTAACCCTGATGGTGTTTTTAAGAATTTTTCGCATAAAACAACCTCATTTGTGGCAGACTTCAAAACAACTACCCATATTGCAGCTGTCTTCGTTTCAGTGTCAAAAGACTCTACAACGAAAGTTAGAGAATATTCAAAAATTTGAGGATATTCATATTCTGAGACAAATTGTATAATTTGCTCTTCGTTCAACACGTATTTAATGTCTATTCTTTTAGTTAGAACACTGCTCAGTCTTGAAGAGCGGTTGATTTTTGTAACTGTTGATAAATTATATTCCATTATTGGTTTACGAAAACTCATACGAATATCATACTTTTTTTGATCGCTCAAGATCAGTTGATTCCATTCGTGAAAAAGATGATGCATTGCATCTTGGGTAAGGTCAAATCCTTTTCTTGTAAATTTAACTTTACCAAAATTTATCCCTAACCACAGAATTTCCTTTCTGTTTAAAAAATCTATAAATAAGTCTTCGTTTAGGAACATAACTACGATTGATTATCAATAAATGAGTTTTCAATCAAACTTCTTTTACCCATTTTGAATGAATTCTACAAAATTCTTTTTTTTCTTGGTCTGAATATATTGTTGAAATGAACTCCGTATCGGATATTTCTTCAGTATGCACAGAATAATATTCTCCAAAACGAGCTTGAGAAATAAAGTTTACCATTATTTCTTTAATGGAATGAGTCATATAAAAATTTTTAGGAATAGTATTTATAGCCCACAAAATGTAGTGAGTATTATTGACGTGCATATTCATATCAATATCTGCGAGTTCAATTTTTTTTAGAAACTCTGGCGTTTCTGGCAATTGTATTTGCTTAACTTTACGAGGTTTATCACAATCTGCTTCATATTCTTGCTGCAAAAAATTCGAGTCGAAGTTTGATATTCGTTGAGGGCGGTTTGATTTTGTGTCTAATATTGCCCAAACAGAACTTCCAGCTATTATAATATTTCCTTGCTCATCACTAATTTCAAATTCACGTGGAGACGTAGCAGTATCTGAAATTCTTACCCATGTTTTGAGAGTAATATTTTCAGTCCAGAGTGGCATTCTTACGATTTTTAGCGACATTTTAGTGATAACCCAAAAAAAACCGTTTTTTTGCAGATTGTGCCAACCAACACCTAATAAAGAGGCATGTTTATTGCTCATCTCTTGCAACAACATAAATAGTGAATCAAGGCGTAGTTGCGACTTAAAATCAGCTAAATAAGATGGTATTCTAAACTTTTCAACAAGAAAAGGGAGATATTTTTCTTTCTTAATCATTTTTCTACCACATTCCATCAAAAACAGTCCATAATTGATCTCCTAAATCCCACGCCCGTTCAACTGCTGTATTACAACAATCATCAGTAAAATTAGTTAGTAATATAATAGCATCTTCATATTTATCTTGTTCGATAAGTCTAAGAGCCTCTTTTTCTACCATAGTATGTTGCTTGATAAAATCTTCTTGTAGCGGTTTCCAAGCCTTATCAACGAAAGGTTTCATGTCACCCCAACGTTGCGCAGCTATAGTTCCAACACGATTAAAAGCCCACCAAGCTGCATTTTTGCTAAATCCTGTTACTCGTCCGTCAGTTTTATATGTATCTGGCAGGTCGGAAACGTTAGCATAGATAGGCACATAAATTGAAGAAGCTACATTGTCGAGTGCAAACCAACAAAGCGGACCAACTTCATCGGGCAACCAATTGCGACACTGGATAATAGTTGCATAAACTGTAAAGTGTACAGCAATAGACCTTTCGCCACGCTCATTCCAACCACCATTTATCTTGTGCAATTTGAGCTCATCGTACTTCATAAAAGGATTTGCCATAGGCGATATTACAGTTTTACCATTTTTATCTGTAACAGTAAGATTTTTTCGCATATCAAAAGGAGTATCTTCATAATAATCTTTAAAAATAGCCATCATTTTTTCTATCGATACAAGTGAATCTGGTTTCACGGAAAATGGAAAATTTTCAGCATTAGGGTCTAATTTCAGAGATGGAGCCACCAAATCGAAAACGCGCCACTCACGACGACGGCAAGCTAACATTGTTCGCGTTTGTGGAGCATAGGCGTAGGCAAATCTAAAAGTTTCTTTTCCATCCCACCAACCGTTCTCTTTTGCCAACGAATAAACATTATCTGAAGCCATAAAGTAATCTTTATCTTTCAGGTTTATCTCACGTATAGTAGAAGCATTGGCATTCACCGCAACGTGATCATCAGGTACGCGCTGAGCCGCCCAAACAGCACCTTTCTTCCCTTTGCCAGGTCCGAGTATTTCCAAATGCCAAACCTCATTTTTATCTGCTATCGTTAAGCATTCTCCTGCATCAATCCAACCATATTTTCTTAGGAGCTCACCCGCAGTTGAAATTGCTTCGCGCGCCGTGCTACACCTTTGCAATAAAAGCATACAAAGTCGCTGACAATCTATTAGTCCACTATCTGATTTTAACTCTTCTCGCCCACCAAATGTTGACTCTCCAATCGCTAACTGCATCTCATTAACACACGGATATGCGCTATTAAGAAACTGATAGGTGTGTTCAACTTGGTCAATTTCACCGATTGGAATATTGTCGTATCTTTGCATTTGTCCATTAATCTGATTTTTTGCCCACTCTCGACGAAAAAGTTGTTGCTTATCACCACTCTGATAATCCATCCTCGGCGTTACATAAATATTTGTTCGTGTGCGATGACTATCATCTGTGTGTGATGTCATTACAGAACCATCAGATGATGCTTTTTTTCCAACAGTTATGGTTGTACACTCCATACCATCTATCTCATAATCAACAATATTCTGCGAAAATGCGAAAGTTGAAAACATAAAACTTAAAAGAAAAATAATTGTTATCCTTTTCATAAACTGTTAACGTAATATAGTTGTATCAAAATGAATCGCGCAAAAATAATATTTTTCAAGATTTTATTTATTGAAATACAATTTTTATAGTAGAACAAAATTTTATTTTTCGATATTTTTAACCTTTATTCATTTGAATAATTTTTTGTATCTTCGCGGGTTGTTTAATATTAGGGTATATGATGTTTGAATGTT
>CADBTU010000117.1 GCA_902797625.1 uncultured Bacteroidota bacterium
TTGCTAACGAGAGGCTATTTTACTCGAAATCATAATGTTTTAGAAATGCATGATGATTTAGGTTTTTCATTTTACATGTTTGTTTTGAATAATTGTGTCCTCTACAAACATGACAAATACCGTCCAGGGACACTTTTTTCCTATACAATAGAAAAGTTATGATATTTAATATTGTTGTTATCATATTTTGAAAACAATGAAAGATGTCCTCGTATCAAACATATTATCCGTGCTGGTACGCTGAGATAAACAGTCTCGCCGCCGTCTGCGTGCGCCGCAACGGTATCGACAGTATGTACTACGTGTACCCAGACCGTTTGGGCAGCTACACTCACATCACAAATGCCAACAAACAGGGGAATATCCTATTCACCAACGATTTCTAATAATTCTATTTCAAACTCAAGCGGAGTATAAGGAGGTATTCTTTGGTTTCCTTCTCCATAAGCCATACTTGATGGAATTAAAACTCTAACCTTATCCCCTACTCGCATCTGAGAAACCACTGCATCCCATCCTGGAATTACCTGGCCAGCACCAACAGTAAACTCAAAAGGTTGTTCTCTTGATACAGAACTGTCAAAAATCTCACCATCTGTAAATTTTCCAGTATAATGTACTTTCACCTTTTGAAGTGGTTCAACTTTATTACCTTTTCCGCTCTTCAAGGTTTCAATGTAAACTCCTGATTCATTGACTTTCATATTCTTATGAGCCTCAAGATATTCATCTATATCTTCGATTTCTTGAATACGGCTATCATTAAGTTCTGCATCATACTCAGCTTTCATTTTCTCAAAATCTGCCTTTTTCATCACATCAAAGAGCTTTACGTCGAAATAGAGAGGTTCTTCACCAAACTTCCATTCTTGAGATGGAGAAAGCATCTTCTCATAAAATTCTGGTCCGTCAAGAATAAATGTAGCACTATCACCAATATGCATCATACGAAAAGCTTCAAAAATATCACCCTTATAAAGCGAGTCAACTATCATCTGTTGTGGAATCATAGGAATAATTGTAGAGTCTCCAGCACGCATAGACAAAAGAACGGCAACCACATCTCCTGTTTGCGGAATATAGGCCGTATCGTTCACTTTTCCATGAAATTGGTAATAAATTCCTGAATTATCTTTCTTAAATCCTTTATATTTACCACAAGCACCAAAGGTTATTAAACTAATAGCAGCGAATGCTACAACTGAGAGTTTCAAAAAATTCTTTTTCATCATTTATATAATTGCAATTAAAAAACAGCGGCAAATATAGCATTTTTAGCCGAATAATATCATAATGTTTCAAAATTAGGTACGGAAATTACTTAGGTTTTAAACTATTTCAAATAACACATTAGGAAATTCTCGCTTATTTGCAGAATTATAACCAATAGCATAATTTACTTCTTCTTTTGGAACTTCAATTTTAATTATTTTCTTGTTACTTTTTTTGATAATATCTTTTATTTTGTCGCGCCAAATAGAAGTTAATACAAGTTCTTTAAAAGAGATATGAAAAGGTCCAGCAATTAAATTTTCTCCTTCTCGCAAATCCTTTGTCGGGTGCAAACCCATTCTTAAAATATTGATATTATGATTGTTAAAAAATAAATATAGTTCTTTACACCAGTCAACTGCTTCTTTTAGTTCTAAAGGTTTATATTGTCCTTTAGTATATAATTCTGCTAATTCTGTTCCTTTAACCACAATAGTTGGGTAAATTCTTGTATAAGTTGCACCAAAATCGACAATCATTTGCGCTGTTTGCATCGATTTTTCTTTAGTATCCATCGGTAATCCTATCATCATCTGCAAACCAAGTAGAATATCAAAGTCGAGTATTTGTTTGGAAGCGTTTTTAACATTTTCTACTGTATGTCCTCTCTCAGAATAAGATAATATCTGGTCATTAAGACTTTGAGCACCTAATTCTATTAATGTAACTCCTTTATTTTTAAGATTATAAAGAATATCTTCATTTATATAATCAGGTCGTGTTGAAAGTTGGATACCAGATACGACACTTTCTTTCAAAAAAGGTTGAACAATATCTAAATAACGATTTTGAACATCTAAAGGCAAACAGGTAAAACTTCCACCAAAAAAAGCAATGCGTTTCTCTACATTATCACGCATAGTTGATAAATAAGAATCTATCTGTGCTAAAACTTCTTTTTCTGTTGGAAGTTTCTGTTGTCCAGAAATAACGTATTGATTACAATAAATACAGCGATGCGGACAGGCCAGCATTGGCATAAATATAGGAATCACTCTGTGCTTGTGCTGCATATAGGATTATTTTGACATTTCTATATAACAAAAAAACAACCCATATTAGGTTGCTTTCTGTTTGTCTTGTACCGAGTAGGGGATTCGAACCCCTGATTTCAAGGATGAAAACCTTGCGTCCTAGGCCGACTAGACGAACTCGGCATCGCGTGTCAGTTTGACGGTGCAAAGATACATTTTTTTTAATATAAACCTACAACTTTTTGAATTTTTTTTTTTTATTCATTTTTATCTTGTTCAAACTTGAAACCCAGACGTTTACCTGTTCTAAGAAGGTTTGTTTGTTCTTCAAGTTGGAGGATATCATTGACTGTTATTATCTTCATATCCTCATAATCTGGAACTAAAAGATCAAAATTCAGTGTATAACGAATAGCAGAATTAAGAATTTCTGAAGCAGCTCCTGCAGATATTTCGTTATTACTGAAATTATTGAGTACCTGAGCAAGTTCACGTTTCCCTTCTATATAATAGTGCCCTTCTTTATTGATAAAGATACGACCTATCATATATCCTAAATCGTTTACTCTATCGTATTTGATAGAGTCCCCAAGGAAATTAAAAATCTGAATCATACCGCAATATGAGCGTGTTTTATCTTCCTTAATATAAGGTGTGCGCATCACTTCATGGTCGCGAGAAAATTCAAAAATATTGGTGTGCATCAAAAAAATAAGCACATCACCACCAAATTTAAAAGTAAATTGATATTGATTTTTATTAGTAAACAGAACAGGAATATTTTCGTGCTCGTCAGCATAATGCTCTCTATAAAATTCCTCGAAACTTTTTGCACTTTCTTTAAAAAGTCGCATAGTTTCAAGTGTTACCGAGAAAATACTCTGTTTAAGTTCTCCTTTAGTAATCAGCAGATTACATAAATTTTCATCCATAGTACTTAATGATTAAAAAAATAATGTGGCAGAACAACTATTAAGCGTTGCCACAATTCCAAATTAGTATTCCATTACAGGTTTAAGTTCTTTAGCTTGCTCTATCATTTTTTGAAGTTCAGCCACGGTTGGAATGCGACCTACAAGGTGTTTTGTCTCATTTATCTCAGAAATTTTTGTAAAAAGGTTTTCTGCAACACGATGACGAAACTCCTTCACCGTATCAACTCCAACAGCTTCCAAAAGTTCAGAAAATTGAGGCCCCACACCATTGATACGCATCAAGTCAGCATGATTTGTCCATGTAAGAATTAGTTTTTCAGAAATACCAGTTTTTTCTGCCAATATTGCACGACCAGCTTTGCTTTTACAATTTTCTAAAAGTTCTTCAACAGTATTGATGCCCGACTCTATCAATTTTGCAGAATAAACATCACCAATACCTTCTACATCAATAATCTTATAACTCATAATGTTTTAAATTTTACACGGGGCAAATTTACAAAAAATAGAATTGCTTTAGAAAAAAGTTTGTATTAAAATTCTTTTTAATACGTAATATCAAAATGAAGCTTATACTCGTTAAATTAAAATGCTTTTAAATCGAATTTTGAATAGTTAATACATTTATTTAGAAAATCTGTTGTCTTTAATATATCATTTTATTCTCTAAAGAACTTGTTTGCATAACAACTATATTTATTTTCTTAAAAAAAACTAATCATAAATTTATATAATAGATAATTCCATTTTTTTTGCATTTTTGCAGAAAAATTCCTATAACGCATACAAACACAAAAAAAATGCTAAACAAAAAAACATACTTAACACAATTTTTTGTGCTTTTGATACTCACTTTCGGAGGTTTGCTTCTTTCTTCCACTTTAGGTGTTGTAATTACAGTTATCATATATGGAACTCCTAATATCTTAGAGACATGCGAACCTGCAACTGCAATAAGAATAACTCAAACTATAGTATCATTGGGAACTTTCATTTTGCCCGCACTACTATTCTCTTTTATGCAAGACAAAAAGTGGTTTAGCTATAACTTTGCTAATAGAAAGCCACATCCATCTTTTGTAAATACTGTGTTAATTCTATCTTTCACAATACTTCCTATAGTAGGTTTAACAACAGTTTTTAATGAGAATATTATGCCTACTGAAGGGACATTATTTGAATGGATGAAAAACACTGAAAATAATGCTAACAACATTATCAAAATTTTAACTTCACAACAAACATCATGGGCACTAATTTCCAATTTATTAGTTCTTGCTCTCATTCCTGGTATCTGCGAAGAATTTTTGTTTCAAGGCGCATTGCAACCGTTGCTCACATATTGGACTAAAAATCCACACATAGGAATTTTTGTTACAGCGTTTATTTTTAGCACTATTCATCTTCAATTTTATGGTTTTATTCCAAGATTTTTTTTAGGATTATACTTAGGATATTTATTATATTGGAGTAAATCTTTATGGCTACCAATTTTAGCACACACTTTACACAATGGTTTATCAATTTTAATAGAGTTTACTCTTCAAGGGCGCGGGATAGATACAAATTCTATGAAATACACAGATGTACATGGTATTATTCCAGTCGCTTTATGTTGTATTTTAATCACTGCTATGGGAATAGTTTTCATGTGGCGAACACATAAAGATTTAAAGATTTCTTAGATAGATTTAGGGTTCTGAATAAAAATAAAGGGTAAGTCTTTCCAGACTTACCCTTATGGTTAAACTAAGAAAATCGAATTATTATTCAGCAACAGGAGTTTCTGTTTCTGCTGTAGGAGTTTCGATTTCTGGCGCAGCATTTTCGTTTGTAACAGCTTTTTTGCTACTACGACGTGTGCGTGTAGGTTTCTTCTTAGCTTTTTCTACTGTGTAGGTTTCGTTATAATCAACGAACTCTATGATGCACATTTCAGCATTATCACCTTTACGGAAACCAGTCTTAAGAATACGTGTATATCCGCCTGGTCTATCAGCAATTTTTGGAGAAATTTCTCTAAACAATTCTGTAACAGCATATTTATTGTGGAGTTGGGAGAAAACGACACGACGTGAATGAGTTGTATCGTTTTTGGAACGTGTAACGATAGGTTCCACGTAAGTTCTCAACGCCTTAGCTTTAGCCAAAGTAGTGCTAATTCTCTTATGCATTATCAGAGAGATTGCCATATTTGATAACATAGCCTTTCTATGGGCATCAGTTCTACCTAAATGGTTAATTTTTTTAGCGTGTCTCATATTCTATTCGTTATCTATATTATACTTTTGAACATTCATACCAAATTCCAAACCTTTGCTGCGCACAAGTTCTTCAAGTTCAGCAAGAGATTTCTTACCAAAGTTACGAAACTTGAGGAGGTCTGCCTTATGGAATGCAACCAAATCACCAAGAGTTTCAAGTTCAGCAGATTTAAGACAGTTAAGAGCTCGAACTGAAAGATCCATGTCAATAAGTTTTGCTTGTAATACTTGACGGATATTTTTTTCGTGATCGTCAAGATTTTCACTTGATGAATATTGCTCTGCAGAATCAAGCGCAATATTCTCATCAGATAGTAGCACAAAGTGTTGAATCAGAATCTTTGCAGCCTCTTGAATAGCATCCTTAGGGTGTATTGAACCATCGGTTTCGATATCTAGAACCAACTTTTCAAAGTCTGTTTTTTGCTCAACACGGTAAGGTTCTATGGTATATTTCACATTGCGTATTGGGGTATGAGTAGAATCGATTGCAATGACATCTATTCCTTCATGAAGTTGACGATTGTCTTCTACTGGCACATATCCACGACCTTTATCTATGGTAATTTCCATATTAAGAGTAACATTGGGTTGCATGCGACAGATTAACAAATCTGGATTAAGTACTTGGAAATAGTTGAGATAGCGGTTCATATCGCCAGCGTGAAAAGACTCTTGGCCGCTGATAACGATATTAACTTTCTCAGACATTGTTCCTTCAACCTTATTTCTAAGGCGAACCTGCTTGAGATTGAGAACTATATCTATAACATCTTCCATTACACCAGGTATAGAAGAAAATTCTTGCGATACGCCCTCAATTTTCAAGGATGTAATGGCATAGCCTTCCAATGATGAGAGAAGAACTCGACGTAGAGCATTACCCACTGTTACGCCAAAGCCTTGTTGTAACGGACGAAATTCAAACAAGCCGTGAAAATCGTCGGCCTCATTCATTATGACTTTATCGGGTTTTTGAAATGTTAAAATTGCCATTTTTTCTCTTTTTAAAATTTGTGATCTGTAATTATTTATTTGTGAACCGTGAGCTGTGAACTGTGATCTTACATTGAATCATCGTTCTGATCACCGTCCACTAATCACTGATCACTATTTTGAGTACAACTCAACGATTGCTTGCTCGTTAATAGTCTCTGGAATCTCTTCTCTTTGAGGATATTGCATAAACTTTCCAACTTTGAGGTTTCTATCCCACTCAAGCCATGCGTAATTCATTGATTTTCCGCTGAGAGAATTTTCAATTACTTCTAAAGACTTAGAACGTTCACGTACTTCAATAATATCACCTGGTCGAAGTAAGAATGATGGAATATTTGTTATCTGACCATTTACACTAATATGACGGTGAGACACAAGTTGGCGGGCGGCTGCGCGTGAAGGAGCTATTCCTAAACGGAATACTACATTATCAAGACGAGACTCGATAAGTTGCATAAGGTTTTGACCAGTTACACCTTTCTTACGTGATGCCATGTGGAAAAGTTTACGGAACTGACGTTCAAGAATTCCGTATGTGTATTTTGCTTTTTGCTTCTCTTGAAGCTGCATACCATACTCAGAAAGTTTTGTACGTCTGCGTGATTGGCCATGTTGACCTGGTGCATAGTTTTTTCTTTCTAAATATTTATCAGGTCCATATATAGGTTCCCTAAATTTTCTTGCGATTTTGGTTTTTGGTCCAGTATATCTTGCCATAATTTTTTGCTTTTATATTGATAATAGATAAAATTATACTCTTCTATGTTTTGGAGGACGACATCCATTGTGTGGCAATGGAGTTACATCAGTAATCTCTTCTACAATAATTCCTGTTGTATTGATTGAACGAATTGCTGATTCACGACCTTGACCAGGACCTTTAACATAAACTTTCACTCTGCGCAAGCCCAAATCGTAAGCAACTTTTGCGCAATCTTGTGCTACCATTTGCGCAGCGTAAGGTGTGTTTTTCTTTGAACCTCTATAACCCATTTTACCAGCAGATGACCATGATATAACCTGACCATCATTATTGGTAAGGGAGACGATAACGTTATTGAATGAAGCATAGATAAAAGCCTTACCTGAAGCCTCAATTCTAACAACTCTCTTTTTCGTTGATTTTGTATTTTTTGCCATATTGCTATTATCTTCTTTATGGTTATTAACTACTTGGTTGCTTTCTTCTTGTTGGCAACTGTCTTCTTACGTCCCTTACGGGTACGAGCGTTGTTTTTGGTGCTTTGACCACGTACTGGTAACCCCAGACGATGGCGGATGCCCCTATAGCAACCAATATCCATCAAACGCTTGATGTTCATCTGTTCCTCTGATCTGAGAGGACCCTCAACTTTCAACTCATTTACCAATCCACGAATTAAAGCCAACTCGTCATCATTCCATTCATTTACCTTCTTTTCCCAACTGATACCAGCTTTCGTGAGAATCTTTTGAGCTGTGCTTCTACCGATTCCGTAAATGTATGTCAAGCCGATTTCACCGTGTTTGTTTTTAGGTAAATCAATACCTGCAATTCTTGCCATATTACTTTATCTTTTGTTATTATTTTTTTATTTATTCTAAATTATTAGCCCTGACGTTGTTTAAACTTAGGGTTCTTTTTATTGATTACATATACTACACCGCGGCGTTTAACCACAATGCAATCTTCGGATCTTTTTTTGACTGATGCTCTAACTTTCATTTTTATTGTTTTTATTTATTATTCTGAAATTAGTTTTTATGTCTATATGTTATTCTGCCTTTTGTTAAATCGTATGGAGACATTGCCACTTGAACCCTGTCGCCTGGAATTATCTTAATGTAGTGCATACGCATCTTTCCCGAAAGGTGAGCCAAAATTTCATGACCACTCTCCAAACGCACACGATACTGCCCGTTTCCTAAAGCTTCTATTACCTCTCCGTCAATGTCAACTGATGATTGTTTTGCCATATCTTTGTAATTTTAATATAATTCTTCTGTTCCAATCACTTCACCCAACAATTTATAGGATGAGATAATTTCTGTCCCTTTTTCTGTAACTATCAATTGATGCTCATAATGCGCAGCTGGCTTATTATCGGGTGTTCGAGCTGTCCATTCGTCTTTATCTATTCGGCTCTTGAATCTTGTTTTGAACTGACCTTTACCTATCTTGACCATTGGCTCTATACAGAACGACATTCCCTTTTCTATTTTTGTACGAGACAGACTATCAAATCTTCTCACTGAATAATTTGGAATAGATGGTTCTTCATGCATCCCGATACCTATACCATGACCTGTAAATTCGGTTGGCACAGAATAATCAAACTGAGCTACATATTGTTCAATAGTAGTACCAATCTCTGAGAATGTATGTCCTTCTTTTGCAACCTCTATTGCTTTGTAGAGAGACTCTTTAGTACGTTCAAGCAACAAATGGGTCTCAGGATCTACCTCACCTACCTCAAAGGTATAACAGAAATCGCCATGATAACCATTAAGAAGAGCCACACAATCTACTGAGATTATATCACCGTCTCTAAGATATAGATTCGGATAGGGTATACCGTGAACGACTACATCATTAACCGAAAGACAGAGTGCTGCTGGGTATCCCATATAGCCTTTACAGGCGGGGGTAGCATGATGGTCGCGGATGCACTGCTCTCCTATCTGATCGATATAGGTCAACGGCACACCTGGTTTAATCACCTTAGCAACTTCTGCTAAAGTAACCGCAACCACCTTCGCACTTTCACGCATTTTTGCGAAATCCTCGTCTGTATATTTGGCTATTTTCGACATTCCTGCTATTTATTACATCTGATTTCCATAAACTCCACCAGAACGTCCTTTTATACGGCCTGATTTTGTAAGACCATCATAATGACGCATAAGCAGATGACTTTCTATTTGTTGAAGTGTATCAAGAACAACACCCACCATAATCAACAACGATGTTCCACCAAAGAATTGTGCAAATTGTTGGTTCACACCGAACATCCTTACTATTGCTGGTAAAACTGCTACTATACCAAGAAATATAGAACCTGGAAGAGTAATTCTTGACATTATTTTGTCAATATACTCAGCAGTATGTTTACCTGGCTTCACACCTGGTATAAATCCATTATTCTTCTTCAAATCTTCAGCAATTTGCTGAGGGTTAATTGTTATTGCTGTGTAGAAATATGTGAAAGCAATAATCATTAAGAAGAAGACAATATTGTATCCCAAACGGTTATAATCTATAAAACTATTCCAGAAGCCTGACGTTGTTTCTTGAGAAATATTTACAAATGTTAGAGGTATAAACATTAATGCTTGAGCGAAAATGATAGGCATAACACCTGCAGCATTAACTTTTAGTGGCAAATAGTTGCGAACGCCACCATATTGTTTATTACCAATAACGCGTTTTGCATATTGTACAGGGATACGGCGTGTTCCTTGAACAAGGAGAATACAGAGACCTATTATAATCATCATAAGAATCAACTCTAATATGAATATGATAGGACCGCCATTCATTTCTGTGATACGTGCTGTAAATTCCGCTTTCAGAGCAAAAGGTAAACGTGCAATAATACCTATCATAATGATAATAGAGATACCGTTTCCAATACCATTATCGGTAATACGTTCACCTATCCACATAATAAATAATGTAGCTGAGATAAGGAGAATAAACGCACATATTGCAAATGCTGAAAAACCGAGTATATGGTGTTCAAGCATTGATGGAGCTATAGCACCTGGGAACTGACCTGTTAGTTGGGCTATGTAAGCTGGAGCTTGAACTGCTAAAACACCAACAGTAAGAAAACGGGTGATTTGGTTAATCTTTGTTCTTCCGCTTTCGCCCTCCTTAGCAAGACGTTGAAAATAGGGAACTGCCAATGTCAACAACTGAACAACGATAGATGCTGTGATATAAGGCATAATACCCAAAGCAAAAATAGAAGCGTTTGAGAATGCACCACCAGAAAAGAGGTCTAACATTCCGAGAAGTCCCTTCTGCGCCGCACTGGTGAATGCAGAAAGCGCCCCTGGATTAATACCTGGAAGCACCACATGCGCACCAAAACGGTATATCAGGATTATAAACAAGGTGTAGAGAATTCTCTTTCTCAAATCCTCAATCCTGAATATATTCTTGATTGTTTCTATAAATTTTTTCATCTGGAAGTTTGTTTAATGAAACTTTATTCAGCTGCTGGAGCTTTTACGAGTTCTGCTGTGCCACCGCACTGCTCAATCATAGCCTTAGCCTTTGCAGAATATTTGTCTGCTACAACATGTATTTTTGATGTAAGTTCACCTTTTGCCAATACTACTATGAGATCGTTTTTCTTTGCTAATCCATTTGAAATCAAAACTTCTCGATCAATCTTTTCAAGATTTTTCTTCTCTGCTAATTGTTGCAAAGTGCTAACGTTAATAGCATTGTATGAAACGCGGTTTATATTCTTAAATCCACGCTTTGGCAAAATTCTGTAAATAGGCATTTGACCGCCTTCAAAACCAATCTTACGGCTGTAACCCGAACGAGATTGAGCACCTTTATGTCCTCTTGTGGATGTGCCACCTTTCCCTGAACCTTGTCCACGACCGATTCTGCGTTCTCTATGTGTTGATCCAACTGCTGGTTTTAAATTATGTAAGTTCATATCTTTAATTTTATTATTCTTTAGTTGTTAAATTATAATTCCTCTACGTTAACTAAATGCTTAACAGTTTCAACTATACCCAAAATTTGAGGAGTTGCTTCGTGTTCAACAGTTTGGTGCATCTTACGCAAACCTAAAGCCTCCAAAGACTTCTTCTGACGAGCTGGTCTGTCAACTGCACTTTTTACTTGTGTGATTTTAATCTTTTTCATCCCTTCTAAATTTTATTTATTACTTTAATTTTTCAAAAAAAAATAGCCACACTTTTTGAAACAAAATGCAACTATCCTAATAAACGAAACTATAAAACACTACCCCGTTTTTGCCCTACCCTATTTTATTACAGTCCGTGAAAATCAGCCAGTTACGACGCAAAACACCGCTTTCGCTTTAGTTTTTTTATTCCACTTCAAAAAGTGCGCAAAGATACACTTTTTTCTTTATCCACAATTAGTTGTAGATATTTTTTTATTTAATTCTAAAAAAAAATTACATTTTATTGATTTTTAATTAGTTGCAGAAATATATCGTGCTTACTATAGATATAGCATTAATTTTTAAAATTTTATCGCATAAAAAAATATTTTATATCGAAAAAAAATTTATCTTTGCACTGTCGTTTGCGACAGAGAGTTCGGGGTGTGGCGCAGTTGGCTAGCGCACTTGCATGGGGTGCAAGGGGTCGGAAGTTCGAGTCTTCTCACCCCGACTTTTTTTTAAAACAACGGTGTATTTATATCTTTTCTGTTTATAACGTAAATACTAAAAAAGCTAATAAATAAAAAGCCGTTTATTTAAAATTCCACTAATAGTTTAAAATTCACAAGTCGTCCAGTAAGGAAGGTTGGTATAGGGCGCTGTATATTGTGTATATCGCTAATCCACATATACGATGATACATTATTGATCCCCAATAGATTAAACACCTCTACATAAACTCCAGCATTCTTTATTTCCCTTAAGAATTTAGAGTTATGCTTCATTCTATCACGACTCTGTTCGAGGAACATAAAAGAGAGTCCAAGATCAACTCTACGATACCAAGTTGTTCGGAAAACTCGCATTGCAGGTTCTGCTTTAGGCGGACCATAAGGGGTACCGCTGGCAAAAATAAAGTTTAGATGAACTCTAAATTGTGGAAAAGAAGGAATATGATCTTGAAAGAAAAGATTAAAAGCAACGCGCTGGTCTGTAGGGCGAGGAATATAACCTACTGAAACTTCATTTCCTTCTGCATCAAAACGCGTATCTCCGTAAACATCTTCCATTGTTTTCATGATAGATACGGAAAACCATGACTCTAAACCTCGTACAAACTCACCGCTAATTCTTACGTCTAAACCTGTTGCAAATCCTTTTGCATTGTTGCTCCCACTATAAATTATTTGCACATTATTCACATTGTAGGTTATCAACTTATCAAGGTATTTATAATAGGCCTCAGCGGTTAATTTGAATGGACGTCGCCATAATTTAAAGTTATACTCTGTTCCAGCTACAATCTGATAAGAACGCTGCGACTTAATATCAGGATTTAAAGTGCCATCAAGATAGCGCATTTCACGATAAAAGGCTGGTTGATAATAAAGACCTGTGCGTAAACTAAACAACCAATCTTTTTTCCATCGTGGTTTATATATAAAAGATAGGCGCGGTGAAACAGTAAATTCTTTTGTGTTGTATGTCCAATAGTGGAAGCGAAGCCCTCCAGTTAGCGAAAATCTATTTAATCCATCACCATCAATCTTCCATGTGTCTTGAATAAAACCTGTTAAACGCCACGTATTTAGCGTATTGTATGAACGAAGATAATTATTTTCACCAAACAATAAATCACGAGCTGAATGACCTAATACTACAGTCTCTCCAGGTGTGGTAGGAATTTGTGGGAGCGTATATCCTGATGAGTCTATCATTATCCATTCCTTTATTTTGTCTGTGATATATTCATTTTGAACTTTTATCCCCCACTCTAATGTGTTGTACGACATTATTTTATGATTTCCCTGTATATCAATAGCGGAAACCAGAGAAGTTAGGCTATTTCGAGCATGTTCTAAATAGGAACCATAGCCAAGAAGGTCGCCCTCTTGAGATTCATTAGGACCTACGATAATCAACTCGTGGAGCCAATATTGTGCTAAAATATCATAGGTTTCGTGCTCTTTAGCATAATAAGAAGATAAAATAGCCTTCAAAGTATTATTTTTATTAAGTTTATAAGTAAAGGTTAATCCACCTAAATAACTTTGGTAACGATCTACTTCTTGACCTTCGTAAAAAGCTCTGAAATTAGTTGAATTTTCGAATGTTCCTGTATTTTTAGAAACGCTATCTGGAACAAATCTATAACTATTATGTGATACATTGCCAAGAAAGCTAATAATAAACTTTTGTGTTGGATTCCAATTAAAAAGAACTTGAGTGTCGAAAAAATTGGGTTTATAGTTTCCTGAAGTTTCTAAAGATTTTAGAAGATAACTATTTGTTTTATAGCGGATTCCAACTAAATAAGAAAACGTACTATCAACACAACCTTCAATATGGGCGTTAGCACCCAACAAACTTGCAGATATAGATCCTCCAAATTGCGTTGGCTTTTTATATTGCACATCTAACACAGATGACATTTTATCTCCGTATTTTGCATCAAAGCCGCCCGCCGAAAAAGATACGCTACCTGTTAGGTCGCTATTTATAAAACTCATACCCTCTTGCTGAGCATTGCGTACTAAAAAAGGACGATAGATTTGAATACCATTTACAAAAACTAAATTTTCATCAAAATTACCGCCACGAACACTATATTGCGAACTCAACTCGTTAGTAGAAGATGTACCAGGTAGCATTTTTACTAATGACTCCATACCTCCTGAAGGTGAAGGGAGTTGAAAAGTGAGCTTTGGATTGACTTGAATGTAACCTTCTTTACCACTACTTGTAATATTGACTGTTTCAAGTCTTTCTCCGAGTGTGCGTAATGTAATAATCAGATTATCAGAAAAATTATAAACAGAAGGTATTGTGAAAAGTGTATCATTATGGCTCAAATGCTGAACTAATAAACGAATTTCTTTATTTTGTGGTATTACTAATGAAAACTGACCATATTCGTTACTCATAGATTGTAAGTCAAGGTCAATTGCTTTAACTACAGCATTTTCTATAGGATATCCCTCTTGGTCTTGTACTATACCCTTTAATGTTTTGTGCTGACCGAAAAGAATGTTTACACAAAACAGAAAAATCGCAGTTATATAAATTTTACTCAACATACTTTATTCACTCACAAATTACGAAAAAAAACGTCTTTTATTGTATGAGCAAAAAAAAACTGCCGTTTTTACAGCAGTTTTTTTGTTTTCCGTGTTTATGCTATTATAAAACACCCTTTTCACTAGCTTCTATCAAACATTGATAGACTCCTTTTTTATTGATGTTACGCATACCATGCGCTGAAACCTTCAAATAGATCCACTCATCCAATTCTGGAACATAATATTTCTTTGTATGAAGATTTGGTTTAAATTTTCTTTTAGTTTTAATGTTGGAGTGAGAAACATTGTTTCCAACAATAGCTTTCTTTCCTGTGATTTGGCAAACTCTTGACATAATATTTTCTTTTTTCTGTTACCTATACTTATTTTTTCGGACCGCAAAAATACACTTTTTTTTTTTTCATCGGCAACTCATTTCACTTTTTTCTTAAAAGCACAATATTAAG
The DNA here is from genome assembly GCA_902797625.1 of uncultured Bacteroidota bacterium. Taxonomy (GTDB): domain Bacteria; phylum Bacteroidota; class Bacteroidia; order Bacteroidales; family WCHB1-69; genus F23-D06. The sequence goes on from CADBTU010000117.1 coordinate 14,827, forward strand.
CATCTTTTATAGCATTTTTATCTACGTTTATTAAAATTTGCTATTCTATTTTGACTCATCTTTCGAAAAGTTTTCCTGTTTTCCTGCTAAAAATCAAAAAAATAGACGGGGCGTGGCCCCGTCTATTTAATTCTAATTTCTAAATTCTTAATTATCTGCGTATAAA
>CADBTU010000118.1 GCA_902797625.1 uncultured Bacteroidota bacterium
GGCAAGGAGGTGAAGGAGGAGAAGATGGTGCAGAAACTACTTGGTTTCAACGCAATGTTCGCAGTGGCATCCATCCCGATGGCGAAGGCGTATTACAACGAGTTCAAGAAACAGCAGTCGGCATTACCCGAAGCGCAGCGATTGAAGATAGCAACCATATACTCGTATGGTGCAAACGAAGAGGAGATTGACGGCATACTGGCGGAAGAAAACCCCGAAAGCACCACCAACCTCGACCAACAAAGCAGGGATTTCTTGGATGGTGCAATCAAGGACTACAACAAGATGTTCAACACCAACTACGACACCAGCAGCGACAAGTTCCAGAACTACTACAAGGACCTTTCGTTGAGAATGAAGAACCGTCAGGTGGATTTGATGATTGTGGTCAATATGTTCCTCACGGGTTTCGACGCAACCACACTGAACACCCTGTTCGTGGATAAGAACCTCCGTCAGCACGGACTGATACAGAGTTATAGTAGAACCAACCGAATACTGAACTCCATCAAGACCTTCGGCAACATCGTCTGTTTCCGCAACTTGCAAAAAGAGACGGATGATGCAATCGCACTTTTCGGAGACAAGGATGCAAGTAGCATCGTACTGTTGAAGGATTTCCAATCCTACTACGACGGATACGACGCACCCAACGGCAAGCACTGTTATGGTTATGCAGAATTGGTGCAGCAGTTGAAGGACGAGTTTCCCGACGGACGACCGGCGATGGGTGAAGAGGAGGAAAAACGGTTTATCACCCTGTTCGGCAGTCTGTTGAAGTCCATCAACGTCCTGCAAGCGTTTGACCAGTTTGAGGGCAAGGAACTCCTCACTGACGGGCAGATGCAGGACTACCAGTCCAACTACCTCGATTTAAGAGATAAATGGCGGAAGAAAAACCTCATAGACAAAGAAGTGGTGAATGACGACCTCATCTTTGAAACGGAACTCATCCGTCAGGTGGAAATCAACATTGACTACATCCTGATGTTGGTGAAGCAGTACCACGAAGAGAACTGCAAGAACAAGGAAATCCTGACGACCATCTCCAAGGCGATTGGCGCAAGTATGAACCTTCGCAGCAAGAAGGAACTCATTGAGGACTTCATCCAGACCGTCAATTCCGAAGAGGATGTGAATGGCGCGTGGGGGGAATACGTGAAGCAGAAGAAAGAAGAGGAACTCACCACCATCATCCAAGAAGAGAAACTGAAACCGGCCGAGACCCGAAAGTTCATTGACAATGCATTCCGGGACGGTCAGGTCAGGACCACCGGCACCGACATCGACAAGATACTTCCGGCGATATCAAGATTTGGCGGCGGTGAAAACAGAAGTTATAAGAAGATGTCGGTCATCAAGAGAATACAGGCGTTCTTTGAGAAGTATCTGGGCGTTTAACACCGACCCTCAACAATACCACACAAGGGTGTTCTCAATCAAGGACATCCTTTTTTGTATCCCCAAAAGTCTCACCATCCCACCGTATCCCCAGTCCACAAAAAGACACCGACAATCGTTTGATTATCAGTGTCTTTTCTATTGTTTCGGGGAGATGTTCCCCCATTTGAAGTGGAGTCGGGGGGAGTCGAACCCCCGTCCAAACATGCCGCAAGAATGCTTTCTACAAGCTTAGTCTCCGTTTATTTGTCGGCTTTTGTATGGTACGGGACAGACCTAACAGAAGCTTATCTTCTAAAATTTCGCCTCGGTCTCGAAGTGCGGCCTCGGCTATCAGCCCTTTTATGATACTCCGTTCCAGACGTTGGGCGGAAGAACTTCTGGGGGAGCACCCGCGGCTGCGGACCTTGTCCGTGCGGCGGGATTCGCGGCTTTTACGCTGCGAATGCGTATGAATTTTCGCCATTTATTTGGCATTGAGGGTTCATTTTTAACGGAATCAGCCCACAAATTCCGGCCTGCTTACAATCCCCCGAACCTGCTGTCAAAACCAGACGACCCCAAGGATTAAAATTAACAGAAATCACTTAACCTCGCCTTTCAGCTGCAAAATAACTCTATCAGTGTTAGCGTTTGATAGAACTGTGATTCTCTTACTTATCAAACCTACGTTCTTTGCAGTGTAGGTAGCTTTAATAGTTCCTGTTTTGCCTGGCATTACTGGAGCTTTACTCCAATCAACCTCTGTACAATCACATGAAGAAATTACATCATCAAGTATCAACGGCTTCTTTCCAATGTTTTTGTACGTTATTGTCTCTACCTTAACATCGCCAACCTTGAGATTTCCAAAATCCACGGATTTGCTCACAAATTCTATTTCCGCTCCAGTACCTGTATATGTTGTTTTTGTTTCCTGTGATGACGTTGTTTGTGCTTGTATATTATAACCTAATACACAAAACAACATCAACATTATAATTCCTATCTTTTTCATATTCAAAAATTTTTAATTGTCAGATCTAACACTACTATTTGTATTTTCAGGAGCAGCCTCCACTGGTTTTGGTTGAACTTTTCCAGTAATTTTCAGCATAACTCTATCATTTACAGCATTTGATTCTACTGTTATGTTCTTATTGATTTCACCGATACGTTGAGTATTATATTTAACTTTTATAATAGCTTTTTTTCCTGGTGCAATGGGATCCTTTGGCCAAGTAGGTACTGTACATCCGCAACTGGCACGACAATTGGTCAATATCAGATCTGCTTTTCCTGTATTTTTGAACACAAATTCACATTCACCATTGTCGCCTTGATGAATCTGACCGTAGTCATATACAAGATTTTCAAATGTTATTTCTGGAGTCTTAACTTTCTTAATATTCTTTGACGTAGTGTCTTTTTGGGCTACACCAAATATTACAAGACTCATAAGCACTAATATACCGAATACTTTTTTCATAATCATACGATTTTTTCAACTTAATTACACGTGATTTATTTTATTTCAAAAGGTTTAATATCTTTTTTTATAATGATAGATTCTATAGCTAAATCATAACTTTGAAGTCCAAATCCACTAATAAATCCTGTGCATACTGAAGAGATACGACTATTTTTTCTATAATTCTCTCTACCAAATATATTACTAATATGAACTTCTATCACTGGTACAGATGTTGAACTTATAGCGTCAGCTATGACAAGTGATGAATGAGTATAAGCACCTGCATTAAGAATTATAGCGTCAACGTTTTTAGTTTGCGATATTTTAGTAGCAATTTCTCCTTCCAAATCAGATTGATAGACTGAAATTTCAACATTATCAAAGCGTCTTTTTAATTCTTCATAATATTCACTAAAAGATACTTTACCATAAACATCAATTTCGCGAGTGCCGAGACAAGCGAGATTAACACCATTTATAATCAATATATTAGCTATAGTATTACTCATGAATTATAACAAAAACATCTTCTTCAGGGCGGTGCATATTCATCTGTTCGCGACCATATTTTTCAAGCAGTACTGAGTCGGACGAGAGTTGTTCATAGGTATATATATTACCAATTTGATTTTTAGTATTAGTTATTCTTTCTTCAAGATTTGATATTTTTCTATTTAGGTTTCTATGAGTTTTTAGAGTATGGTCTGATATAAAAAGTATATACGCCAAAAAAAATAGAAACGTAAGTGCATACAGTATCACGAACATTTTAAATCTACTTCTATTTTGGCGTTTCTCTTTCATACTTATCTTGCATAGTTCACGGCACGAGTTTCTCGTATTACAGTAATTTTTATTTGACCTGGATAGGTCATTTCATTTTGAATTTTCTTTGAAAGGTCTAATGATATTTGGTCGGCTTCGGTATCAGATACTTTTTCAGCTCCAACAATAACACGGAGTTCGCGACCTGCTTGGATAGCGTATGTTTTCACAACTCCAGGATAGGTAAGTGCAAGGCTCTCAAGATCATTAAGGCGCTTCATATAGGCTTCCACAACCTCGCGGCGGGCACCTGGACGCGCACCTGATATCGCATCGCAAACTTGTACTATTGGGGCTATGAGTGTCTTCATTTCCATCTCATCGTGGTGCGAGCCGATAGCATTGACTATCTCTGGGCGTTCCTTGTATTGTTCAGCGAGACGAGCTCCGAAAAGAGCATGTGGCATTTCTGGTTCTGTATCTGGAACTTTTCCAATATCGTGTAATAAACCTGCACGACGAGCAAGTTTCGGGTTAATACCCAATTCGGCGGCCATAGCAGCACTAAGATTTGCCACCTCCTTGGCGTGTTGCAAAAGATTTTGCCCATACGAAGAACGATAGCGCATCTTACCAATAAGACGCATTAACTCGTGGTGCATATTATTGATTCCTAAGTCTATACATGTGCGCTTTCCTAACTCCGCTATCTCTTGTTCTATCTGCTTTTTAGTTTTGGCAACAACCTCTTCTATACGCGCTGGATGAATACGACCGTCTGAAACAAGCTTCTGTAAAGATAAACGAGCTATTTCGCGGCGAACTGGATCAAAACTTGAAAGCAGAATAGCGTCTGGTGAGTCATCAATTACAACATCAACACCCGTTAAATTTTCTAAAGTACGAATATTTCTACCTTCACGACCTATGATACGACCCTTTATTTCATCATTTTCGATATTAAACACCGACACTGTATTTTCGATAGCCGACTCAACACCTGTACGTTGAAGAGCATTAACAACAATCTTCTTTGCTTCCAAATTTGCAGTGTTTTTTGCCTCATCAACAATATCTTTAATCATCACAAGAGCATCTGCTTTAGCTTCTTCTTGCATAATATTCATCAACTGTTGTTTAGCTTGTTCGGATGTCATCTCCGCCATTGATTCGAGTTTTGTCTTCTCTGCTGCAATCTGCTCGTCAAGGTCTTTTTGCTTTTGAGCTACGGCAGCCATTTGTTTGTTGAGGTTCTCTTTTGTAACTGCATTCTCTTGGTTTTTTCGGTTCAAGTCTTCCATTTTTTGACTTAGAGTATTCTCCTTTTGCTTTATTCTATTTTCGGCTGCAGCAATCTGTTGATTTCTTTCGTTACAAGCTTTCTCGTGGTCGCTTTTTAATTGTAAAAATTTCTCTTTAGCTTGTAAAATTTTCTCTTTTTTTATCAACTCACCATCTTCTTCTGCTTTTTTGAGAGTTTCTCTACCTTGTTTTGTCAATTGATTTTTTAGTAATGTGTAGGCAAGAGCAATTCCAATAACAGCTCCTAATAACAATCCTACAATTATCCACAATATATTAGTCATAGTTCAGTATATATATTATTTATTTTAAGTTTTCTAAATTTTTAGTTGATGGGCACAAAAAAACCGCATAAGTTCCATAGGGTTTCGAAAAACTCCTAAATGATATGGTCGAAGGTGCCGTCTTTGCTTCGCTCTTCCCCGAGCTATTCGCTATCCTAAAAGGATTGGGCCTGGTCTAGGCACGACAAGCGTCCCCTTCGTTTGTAATTCTGTTGAGTTTAACAAACGTATCTGAACTTATGCGGGATTTTTATTTCAAAGAACTATCAATCAATGGGAAATTCTTCCGTCAATCTTTGAAGGGATTCCATCATCGGAATCAACTCTTCATCGTATTCTTTCAGTCTTTCTTGACTTGCTATCAACTTCACAACAAAGTCTAACATTATCATATTATTGAGATCCTGTTGGTCTTTATATTGCCATTTTTTTGCAAAATCAAAAAAACTGTCATTGATCATCTTTTCAGCTTCTATAAAGTAGTGTTCCCATTCCTTTTTAATCCTCACTGTCAATGGCTTTCTTGCTATCGTCAGGGTTAATTTCAAATCCTTTTCCATTTTCACATACTTTCAAGAATTCTGATGCTTTCGTCTGTCTCCCGCACCCACTCGTTTATTTGTCGTTTTAGATCTTGTGAGTCTTTCTTAGTTTTAATAGTTTTTGTTAGTTCTACTAACTTTAATTTTTCCTTTGTTTTATCTAATTCCTGTTTAGTTTGTTCTAATTCAGCACTAATCCTCTCATTTTGCTCTCTCAGTGCTATATTTTCATCTCTCAGAATCTTGAAGTGTTCAACCGCCTTGTTTATATTCGCTTCAGTCTTTATATATATACTTTCAAACGACGGCATAACACTTTACGATAAAACGCTGCAAAAATAATAAAAATGTTTTTATTGTTATTTTTTTTTATTCAGCAATTTAAGACATTAAACGCATAAATCGTTTTATTTCTCTATGATACAATTTTTTATATTATTTTATCAACAATATAATGTTTTTTTTTCTTAAAAAAATCTTTCGGTTATATCTTTAGGTTTGTTATCAATAATTCTATACAAACGTTGATTTGTTGTTTTAGATTTAAGTCCACCTTTTTCAGGTTGATATGGTCCTACTTTTACATAATCAAACATACCCACATTTTCTGGAAGTTTAATATTTCCTGAATACCAAGCCGTTTTCAATTTTGTATTGTCGTGAACGTATTTCGATAGTTTTGCTATCTCTTGTGGTGCTCTGTCGCCTCCCATAAAACACAAACACGTTACGTGTTTTCCGTATTTAGAGATTAGTGAGTCTATGGTGCTTTCATCGAGTGTATCGCCAATGTCTTTATGTAAATGAGGACTATGACAACCTTTGCACCTATGAGGACAATTAGTGATATTTATCGCTAAGGTAACCTCGTCAGGAATCTCTTGAAAAACAATATCGTAGTTAAAAAACTTCAACAATTTTTTAGAATTATAATTAAAAATTAGTTCTTTCCATAAAATCTTATTTCAGCTTCATCTTGACGAGGTTTTGAGAAACTACTAATTCGTTTCATATAACCTATCACACGTGTTAGATAATCAAGGTTTTTACTACCACATTCAGGGCATTCATGCAAATAACGTTTATCGATATGTCCGCAATCGTTGCAAACTGTATTTGGAATATTAAATGTAAAATAGTTACAACCTTCTTGAGCAGCAACACGCAATAATTGGCGATATTGGGGTTGTGAAAGATGCTCTTCGAGATTTGCGTGCAATGCCGATCCTCCAGTAAGATGAGCTATATATCTAATACCATGTAATCTAAATTTATCAATCAAGTTAAGAGATTCATCTTCAACAATATAGAAATAACTATTATAACAATTTCTTGGAACATTATAACCATCTTCTCTATCCCACTTTGCGTGCTTAACGCCAACATTTTCTGCAGGAATCATCTCACAGTTAAAGAGCAATTCTTTAGATTTGTATTTATGGTTATATTTCTCAATAAGTCCTAAAATATCCTCTACAAAATGTTGATATTGAGGATTATCGTTAATCGGGATATTCAAAAATTCAGCAGCTTCTACTAAACCATTCACACCAATTGTTAGATATTGACGTGCTATATTGATATATCCAGCGTCAAAAAGAGGAAGCATCCCCTTAGATTGGAGATATTTTAAGTTTTCATTATAGGCTATTTGCACTTTGTGCATAAGGTCAACAACCTCTTCAACAAATTGAAATTTAGGGATATTATTCCGATTTTCGTATTGAATACAACGATTAATGTTTATAGTGAGAACACTCTTTGAGCCAGTTGACACACCGCCTGCGCCAAGAGTATAGCTAAATCCGTTATCTTGTATTTCGTTACGAAGTCGGCAACAACTGCTCAAAGAATCTGCGTTATCGCTTACATAGGTAAAGAATGAGTGTCCTGCAGCATACATTTCAGCGGTAAAATCTGCATATTCTGTATCTATAATATCACCATCTTTTGAGAGGAGTGCCATAGTTTCAACTGGAAAAGTCAATACAGTTTTGGAGCGTTCAGCATTAAACCAACGCATAAATCGTTTTTGTAGCCAATTGATGGAGTCCCAAGATGGCTTTGAGCTATCTGGAAAACAAAATTCCCCAAACAAACTTTCAAAATAGTACCTATCATAATATGCTACATTCCAGAAAACAGATTGAAAATTACGAGCACCTGTAGGTTGATTTATAGAATAAACCACTTGCTCAAAACAATCTGTAATAACCTTATCGATAGAACGTTGACGTAATGACAAATCTACAATTTTATCGCTGTTAAGATAATAATCATTACCGTATTCCTTACGAATGAAATAATCCATATACATAAGAAATTCTGGTGTTGCGCAAGCTCCACTCAACATACTTGAAACCATAAAAACCATATTCACAAAACCGCCACAATAAGATTTTAAGTTTGTTGGAGCAGAAGCGTTTCCTCCTATACTTTTTGTACCTTCTAAAAGCCATGGATACATTGTTATACTTGCACAATAATTGGCAATGCTTGTTTCGTCATTTTTGTAAATAAAATGATTGTTTAATAGAGATATATACTTATCAGACAATTCTTTACCATACAACTCTTTAATTTTATCGCATAACATTCTACGGTTTAAGCGTATAAAATTAGATTTTGGGAGTTCTCCTATCAAAGTTGCAATATTTTTTTTCTCCACATTGGCATTAGCATCATATTTACTGCCTGTTGCCGCGTTAGAAGCATTACAATAATTGATAAGAAAATCTAATTTTTCTTTAACCTCGCGGTCTTCATAATGACGTTGGCGATAAAGTATATATGCTTTTGCGACTTCGTAATAACGTTCAGCCATAAGCGAAAATTCAACTTGGTTCTGAATCTCTTCTACTGAGATACCATCGTGAATTTTCAATCTACTCATCACATTGACGAGTACTTCTTGAGTGGCAAAACTATTCACTGACAGAAACGCTTTTGATATAGCGTTCTTAATTTTGTCTGATGAAAACGGCTCTCTTTTACCGTTTCTTTTGATGATGTACAATTGATCCATTAATTTTTTTAAATTAAGCGTTTATAAAACGACTCCGGTAGGTACAACGAACAATTTATGTAAGTCTGCTCTTAATCCCGAAAGCCACGAACAATATTGATTTAGGTAGGTCTTCTGACTTGTTCTCGTTTTTTTGCCTTCCCAACTTAAAGAATGTCAGTGGCTTTGTCTAAAAAAACAAATTCAGAACTCACAGCTACGGGTATAGTCGTTGATTTTCACAACGTTCCCTATTAATCCTTGTTGGAACCTAAATCGTTGCAAAGGTAGCATTTTAGTAAAGATGTTTTTTGCACAAAAAACATCTTTTATCCAAAAGTTATTAACAACAGTTAAAATATGCGTCGTTTGTGGATTTCCGCACATTTTTTATTCTACACTATTTTAATGATTTTTGTCAGATTCCAATACAAATTCGTAGTTCACAGGTAAAGTAAAATTTTTAATCAAAGTTTCTGGATTTACCTTTGTGGTAAAATTAGTAAAATCTGAATAAAAGGCTTTATTTTTTTCAAATAGCCTTATATAAAACGGCGTTTTTCCTGTATTTTTGTCTATTTGTTCTTTTATCTTCATTGCAATCTCAGAATTAATATCTGAAAGTTGAAGTTGAAGTTGAACACCATTACAAAGTTTTTCATAAACTTCCTCAAGTATGTATATGTGTACAGGCTCTATCTTATATTTCACCTTGTCTTGTTGAGTTTCTTTATCTTTCCAAAGAATTTGTTTAATGGAAGCATTAACAAAGATTCTGTTTCCAGGTATCAAAACCCATTGATATTTTAGAAAGTTTGACCCTTCAAGAAACCACGTCCAAACACCATTTTCATCTTCTATAGTAACTTTTCCAAACTTTGCTCCACTTTTGCGTATGCCTTCTGAAACACTTGTAACTATACCCACAAAACGAATTCCCTGCGCTTTGTGGTATGAGCCACGTAAGTACGACTCATCGTCAAGTTTTCCTAATTCTGAATTAGTATAACTTTTAATTATAGCTTTGTACTCTTTTAACGGGTGCCCTGATATAAAAAATCCAGCAACTTCCTTTTCATATTTTAACTGGTCGTAGAAAATCCAAGGTTCACAATTAGGAAATTCAAAAGAATCTTCAACAAAATCTTCAGTATCATTAATTGTTTGTGAGAAGATATCTATCTGATTTGAGTTGTTGTTTTTTGATGAAGAGCGTGCTATCAACTGATCTATAACATTTCTACCTTTGTTATTTGTTATGAAATATTGAGCTCTATGAATATTCGTAAAACAGTCGAAAGCTCCAGCGTAAGCTAAGGTTTCTATACACCTCTTGTTACAGTTTCCATGATTTATCCTATCAAAGAAGTCAAAAATATTTTTGTATGGACCGTTAGCGTTTCGTTCTTCAACAATACTATCAGCAGCACTTTTGCCTACTCCTTTCAAGGCCGAAAGTCCAAATCTAATATCACCATCTTTGTTAACTGTAAATGTTTGATCCGACTCGTTTATATCAGGACCTTTAATAGTGATACCATTTTTCTGACAATCATCAATAAAAATCGAAATATCTTTGATGTCGCTGACACTATTCGTTAAGTTTGCAGCCATAAATTCTGCGCGATAGTGAGCTTTGAGATAAGCCGTTTGGTAAGCCACCCAGGAATAACATGTTGCGTGAGATTTATTAAAAGCATAAGATGCAAATTTTTCCCAGTCAGACCAGATTTTTTCTAACACTTTTGGGTCATGCCCATTGGCAGTGCCACCGTTAATAAATTTAGGTTTTAAAGCATCCAACTTATCTTTTAGTTTTTTTCCCATAGCCTTACGTAATGTGTCGGATTCTCCTCGTGTAAAGTTTGCTAAAAGTCTCGACAACAGCATCACCTGCTCTTGATATACTGTAATACCGTAGGTGTCTTTAAGATACTTTTGCATAATTGGAATATCGTATTCAATTTTCTCACGACCATGTTTTCTATCAATAAATTGTGGAATATAATCCATTGGACCTGGTCTATACAAGGCGTTCATAGCAATGAGATCTTCAAACGTAGAAGGCTGAAGTTCGCGCAGATATTTTTGCATTCCAAGAGATTCAAATTGGAAAGTTCCTACAGTATCACCATCGCAAAAAAGTTTATAGGTCAATGCATCGTCCAAAGGTATATTGTCGATATTGATATCTATATTGTGTGTTTTTTTAATATTGGAGATAGCTTCTTTTAAAATGCTCAGTGTTGATAGACCGAGAAAGTCCATTTTAATAAGTCCAACATCTTCAATCACAGAGCCTTCATATTCTGTAACTATCACATTTTCTTTAGTTTTTTTATCTTCAACTGTTGAAAGTGGTGCAAATTTTGTAAGATCATCAGCACCAATAATAACACCGCAAGCATGAATACCTACTTGTCGGACTGTACCCTCTAACTGCGATGCAAAATCAATAATTTCGTGAACATTGTCATTCTTATCATATTCAGCTTTGAACTCTGGAACATATTGTAGGCAGTTTTTTATATTTACCTTAGGAGATTTATGAGTTTTTGGGTCTTCTGGAAATTTATCGGGTATCATTTTTGCAAGTCGCTCAGAATCAGAGAGGGGTAAATCATGAACTCGAGCAACATCTTTCAGACTAGACTTAGTAGCCATTGTGCCATAAGTTACAATATGAGCAACCCTTTCCTTACCATACTTTTCTGTTATCCAATCCAAGATTTTATATCGTCCTTCGTCATCAAAGTCCACATCAATATCAGGGAGTGAAATTCTATCAGGATTAAGAAAACGCTCAAACAGCAAGTCATATTTTAGAGGGTCAACGTCGGTAATTTTAAGACAATAAGCAACCACAGACCCTGCAGCGGAACCTCGTCCAGGGCCCACAGAGATACCTTGGTCGCGAGCAGCTTGAATAAAATCTTGCACAATCAAAAAGTATCCTGGAAAACCCATATTGCGCATCACACTCAATTCAAAATCTATACGTTCCAAAACATCTTGAGACAGTGGGGAACCATATCTTTTTTCAGCTCCTTCCATCGTCAACTTACGAAGATAATCAGACTCAAGTTTTATTCGATAAACATGGTCTATTCCACCCAACTTTTCAATTCTACCTTCACCTCCTTCTTCAGATTCAAACTCTAATCGAATTTCTTCTTCTGAGAACTTAGATTTATAATCTGCCACAGTGCCGAAATCTTCAGGAATATTAAATTCTGGCATAATTGGCGCGTGTTTAAGTTCATACATCTCAACTTTTTCGGCAATTTCCAACGTATTCGATATAGCTTCAGGAATATCGAAAAAAACCTCTTTCATCTCTTCTGGAGATTTCAACCACTCTTGTTTTGTATAATGAAGTCTATCAACATCAGTAAATTTCTTTCCTGTAGATAAACAAATAAGACGGTCGTGGGCTTCTCCATCTTCCTCTCTTACAAAATGTACGTCATTAGTAGCAACAATTTTAGTATTAGTTTCTGCAGCTAATCGCAAAATTTCTTCATTAGCAATCTGTTGTTGCTCATACACAGTTGTGTCACCCCCTGGTTTATCAGTTTTATGTCTCTGCACTTCAAGATAATAATCATCTCCAAAAACGCCTTTATACCACAACACAGCCTCTTTTGCTTTTTCATAGTCTCCGTTTAAAATATTTTTAGGAATCTCACCAGCTAAACAGGCGGAACAAACTATCAACCCTTCGTGATATTCTTCTAATAGAGCTCTATCAATTCTAGGACGAAGATACTTTCCGTCAATCCAACCCATTGATACTATTTTACAAAGGTTACGGTATCCTTTTTCGTTTTTCGCTAAAAGAATCAAGTGATAACCACTTATATTTTCTTTATGTTCACGGACAAAACGACTCGCATCGGGGTTTGTTTTTGTTTTACGAGCAATGTATGCCTCACATCCAAAAATAGGCTTAAAGATCTTATTTTTAAGATTTTCTATTTCTTTCTTACATTCTAATATTTCATTTTCATCTGATAAAAAAGATAACTTTTCCTCAAGTTCTTTTACCGATTTTTTGATACTACTGTTTTTTTTACTTGCAGTATCATAAAAGTCTTTAATTCCATACATAACCCCATGATCTGTAACAGCCATAGCGTTCATTCCTGTCTCTATGCATCGGTCTATAAGTCCAGAAATAGTTGACATTCCATCTAAAACAGAATATTGTGTATGAACATGTAAGTGAACAAATTTACTCATAATCAGATAGGTCTATGGTTTTTTTTATTTTTTTTAACCGAATGCAAAGGTAGTAAAAAAAAAATTGTTGACAATAAAAAAAAATGTATTTTTGCATTTTGGAATATAATATAAAATGATATAAATATGAAAAGAATTTCAATGCTTTTGAAGTTATTCTCCGTGTTTGCTTTAATAATTTGTATTTCAGCTACTTATGCGCAATGCGATGAAGGAAACATTTATGGTATGCGTGGTCAAAAAACTGGCATAGCTATTGTTAAAGCCGATTCAAATGGACACCATGTTGTTCCGACTGCAGCTATGACTCTTCCAACATTCAAAGGAGGAAACCGTGCTATGTGTCGTTACATCAACAAGACAAAAAAGTATCCTATAAATCTTAAGAACCAAAAGATTTCTGGAACCACAACTGTTCAAGCTAAAGTTTTAGCCGATAGCACTTTAACAGATGTTGAAGTTATTAGCAGTTCTGGCTATGACGAATTCGACCAAGAGGCAATTCGCGTTGTAAAATCATTCCCAAAAATGATTCCTTCAACACAAAGTTGCGAACCTCAGGATATGATTGTTCATATACCCGTAACTTTTATTTACGAAGAAGAAATTGAAGCTGACAAGAAGAAAGAAGAGTTAGCCAAACTTGAAAAAGAGATTCTCAAACCCATCACTCTATATTTTGAAAATGACCGCCCAGACCCTCGCACAACTCAAGAAACAACAAACACCGAGTATATGGGATTGTATAATAAATATATGGCAGCTAAAAACACTTATGTTACAAACGCTGGTAAAAATCTCGCTGGAACAAAAAGAACCGAAGCCGAAAATGCAGTTTCTACATTCTTTACAGATTCAATACAAACTGGTTACGACCGTCTCGTTAAATTCACAAACTACCTTGTTGACGCTTTACAAGATGGTAAACAAATTGAATTTACAATCAGTGGTTTCGCAAGTCCTTTGAGCAACAGTAGTTACAACAAACATCTCTCGGCTCGTCGTATCGAAAGTGTCCTTAACTATATGAAACAAGCTCAAGGTGGTGTTATAGCTCCTTACATAAATGGTCAAAAAGCTGGTCTCACCATTCATAAAATTCCTGAAGGTCAAGTTAATCACTCTTTCTCTTCTAACTCAACAAGTGAGACAGTTTACGGTTTGCAAGCAGCAAAAGATAGAAGAATTGTTATAAACAGAATTTCTGTTAAATAATTTTCGTACGTTTTTTCATAGATAAGTAGAGGGTGACTAAAAAATAGTCATCCTTTTTTTTAGTTACAAAAAAGAAAAATTGTTCTTCTGCATATTATTCGTATTAGAAATTTATGTAAATTTGCCATATAAAATAACAAAGTTATGGCATTAACATTTTTTAATAACCGAGAATCAAGAAAATTTAATTACAAACCGCGTTTTTACAATCCTGAGAAAGAAAATTCAACAGGTGATAGTCGTAAAGATTTTGCAAGAAATCTTCACAATGAATGGCAAAGTAAAAGAAATCATACTGGAGAAAGAAAAAACAATTCATCTATCACGATTCTATTTATGATTTTCTTCGTAATAATTCTCGCCGTATTGCTTTTCAAGTTTTTTTAAAAATTCACATATTTTAACCTAATGGAAGACATAATAAAACTTTTGCCCGAGGCAGTTGCCAATCAAATAGCTGCGGGAGAAGTGATTCAACGTCCCGCTTCTGTAGTAAAAGAACTTATTGAAAACTCTATTGACGCAGGCGCTTCAAATGTTCAACTCATTATAAAAGATTCTGGTAAAACACTTATACAAGTTATTGACGACGGTAAGGGAATGTCTTTTAATGATGCTCGCTTATGCTTTGAAAGGCACGCAACCTCAAAATTACGTAAAGCTGACGACTTGTTTCATATATCAACAAAAGGTTTTAGAGGTGAGGCTTTGGCTTCTATAGCAGCTATTTCTCATGTGGAATTAAAAACAAAACAGAAAAATAGCGAAATGGGGTACTTAGTGCAAATTGAAGGTTCAGAGGTTAAAGAACATACCTTAACAGCTACTTCAAACGGAACTTCTATTGCTATTAAGAACCTATTTTTCAACGTTCCTGCTCGCCGTAACTTTTTAAAATCTGATAAAATCGAACTTTCACATATTGAAGAGGAACTTTATCGTGTTGCTATAATTCATCACGAAATCTCTTTCCAATTCTTTATCAATGGAAAATTAGAATTAAAACTATCCGCAGGAAATCTAAAACAACGTATAGTCGGAATTTTTGGCCAACATCTAAACGACAAACTTTTTCCTGTTGAACTTGATCATGAACTGATGCAAATATCAGGTTTTATATCGAAGCCTGAAAATTCTAAAAAACAGAAATGCGAACAATATCTGTTTATAAATGATAGATTTGTTAAACATAATCTCCTTAATTTTGCTATTGAAAAAGCTTACACAGACCTTATTCCACAAGGATACCATCCTGCTTACTTCATCTCCATTAAAATAGATCCAACGATGATTGATATTAACGTAAGTCCTACCAAAGTTGAGGTAAAACTTCAAGATGAACGTCTGTTTTTTGGATTTCTTAATTCAGCAGTAAAAAAAACTCTCGGCACCATGTCGCTAACTCCAATGATAGACTTCGATGATTCTGCTCCATTCAAAATTACCAATAAGCCCGATAATAGAGAAATTACTGAACCTGTAATAAATATAAACCACAATTATAATCCTTTCGATAAAATTCCAGAAAAAAGAAAAAATTCGCCATTTCAACAATTTAGCAACGACAATTTCAAAAAAAATGCGCCTACTTCTAACGATTGGGAAGAATTTCTGAAAGATATAAAAATTGAAAGTATTTCGCACAATAAGGAAACTCAGCAAATTGTTAATTTTAGTGATAATGAATCTGATAAGAATATTGTTATTCCTGAAGAAATTCCATTTTTTGTAGTCCAAAATAGATATTTATGCTTCAAGTTTAACGACTCTTCCATAGTAGCAGATCTTCATAATCTACACGAGAGGATACTCTATGATGATTATTTCAAAGCTTTAAAATCAACACCTATCCGACCTCAGCAGAGTCTATTTCCTATCACAATAACTCTAACCGTTGCTCAAACCAATATTGCTACATCTCTAAAACAAGATTTTTTGAGCTTAGGTTACGATTTAGAAAAGATTGATGCAACTCATTTAGCTGTTAATGCAACTCCAAATAATGAAGAAGTTGAAGGAGATGTTCAAAGTTTAATTTCCAATGTATTAGATTCTTGGCAAACAAATCAAATAATCGGTAAAAGCGACAGATTTTCTGCCATAGCATTAGGAATGGCAAGACAAAAAAGAAGCCGACAGAGAATTCCTACAACAAAAGATGAAATTATCCATTTGATAACAAAATTATTTACATCATCATCTCCAACAATTTCACCATCAGGAAAGCCCATTTTACATACATTCGAAAATGATGAACTTCGTAAATTATTTGAATAATTTATGGAAAATATAATTGATGTTAATGCTATAGCCTTTCGTTACGAGAAGAAAAATATCTTCGATAATCTATCTGTAACATTAAAAAAAGGAGACTTTTGCAGCATTCTGGGACCAAATGGTTCTGGAAAAACTACTTTTATCAAATGTATTGCAGGCATTTTAAATCCAAGTTCTGGAACGATAAAAATACAAGGAAAAGAGATTAAAGATTTTGACATCAAAGAAAAGGCAAAAAAAATAGCATACGTTCCTCAGAATCAATATTTTGTGTTTGATATTACTGTTTATGAATATGTTATGATGGGTAGAAATCCTTATCAATCACCATGGAAATTAGAAATGAACAATGACCGGGAGATTGTTGAAAATATTTTGTTACAATGTAATATAATGCAATACAAAGATACTTCTATACACTCTTTGAGTGGAGGAGAATTTCAACGAGTGATGATTGCTCGCGCAATGGCACAAGAAACTGATATATTGCTTCTTGACGAACCGTTATCAAACATTGACATATCTCATAAATTTGAAATTATGGATATTCTTCGGCAACAAAACCAGACTAAGTGCATAACAATACTTATAATACTTCACGACCTAACGATAGCCCATCTTTATTCAAAACAGATAATGTTTATTAAAGATGGTAAGATATTAGATTTTGGCGACAAAAATGCTGTATTAAATGAGAAAAATATCCGAGAAAGTTTTGATTTAGGCGAAAGATATATAATTAAAAATGACGGATGTATTACAATATCAAAATACAAATAATTGATTATCAATATTTTTTGTAAAATATTTTTTTAACACACAAAAAGACTATTAATATCAAAAAAAATGTATATTTGCAGCCTCTAAGAGAGGAGAGATGGCAGAGCGGTCGAATGCGGCGGTCTTGAAAACCGTTGAGGGTCACACCTCCGGGGGTTCGAATCCCTCTCTCTCCGCCAA
>CADBTU010000119.1 GCA_902797625.1 uncultured Bacteroidota bacterium
AAAGAAAAATGCGATTAAGCAAGTGAAATGTAAGCTTGCTTGCATTTCCGAGCGAGAGCATTTTATGTAAAGTGATATAAATATGGCTCAACTAAATCCAGTGTTTCTCTTGAACAGGCAAACCATAGTTATCTTCTTTTTGGAATTTCAGGGCTTGGAAATGTCAATCGAAATCGCCTATGCTGATTTACAGAGGGTTGCGATCGCGAAAAATTTATTTTTTTATAAACATGCAGGCGAAAGGAGACATTTGCGAGTTTTTTAGCAAATATACTTACTTTTTAGAAAATTGACATCGCGTACGGAATTCCTATTTCTACCGCAATGGCTACAAGCACGGCCACAACTGCCACAAGCACAAGACCACGTTCACGCCATGACATCAAAAGAGCAACAATTGTAGCAATTAGTGCTGACATAGAAATATGTGGCACTGTTCCTGTTGCGGTAGTAGAGTATAAAACATCAGGAAAAGTCATTGCTGATAGTACACAGAAAGGTATGTAGTAAAGAAAATCCTTTATCCATAGATTTTCTAACTTACGGTGCACAAAACCGATGGGAATCACACGTATCAAATATGTGGTGAGAAACATCAAAAACATACATAAAATCACGTAGTTAAGATTCATAAGAGCTCCTTTCCTTAACTAATTTATTACGACGTTTATTCTCTTTAATTGAGGCACAAAATGCAGCGCCCAAAACTGCTGAAGTTATTATAGCCCAACCGCCTCCGCCTATTTGAGATAATATTTTTATGCCTGGAACATATTTAAATAGGCAAGATAACAATGCAGAAACAGCCACCGCCACAGCTACTTTTCGACTTTGGCGAGCTGGCGGTATAATTATCGCAATAAACATACAGTAAAGAGCAATGCCCATACAGCCTTGCAATGCAGGACTAAGCAAACCAGAAGCAATTGCTCCTAAGAGAGTTCCGCTCGTCCAACCTAATATTGGCGTTGTCATAAGTCCGCCAAAAAAAGGAAAAGATACTTCCTCTTTTTCCATTGCTGAAAGGGCAAAAACCTCATCTGTAATGCAGTAAGCCATCACGCAGCGCTTGTAAAAAGGTAAATCAGGAGCTACCTTCTGAGATAGCGACAAAGACATCAAAAAATAGCGCAAGTTTATCACTAACGTAGTAATCACTAATTCTAAATAAGGTGCACCGCCCTCAATTAAACGTATTCCAGCAAATTGGCCAGCTGAGGCCATATTAGTTAGCGAAATCAATGTTGCCTGTAGGGGCGAAAAGCCCATCTTCACCGCCACTAATCCGAAAGTAAAAGAGACGGGTATGTATCCTAAACATATCGGAAAACCGCGCTTTATCCCCCTAATAAATTCATTCATAGATAGTTAGGTTTTATAGATTGCAGCGGCAAAGATATAAAAAATAGTACAACTATAGAAGTCCATCGCGCTCAAGTAGTGCTTTTATCTGAGGTTCACGACCCCGAAAATTCACAAACATCTGCATTGCATCCACAGAGCCCCCCTTTGACAATATTGTTTCGCGATAGCGCGCAGCAGTTGCCTTGTCCATAACTCCATTCTCTTTAAACTCTGCAAAAGCGTCTGCTTCAAGCATTTCAGCCCATTTGTATCCATAATAACCAGCGGCATACCCTCCAGAAAAAAGATGTCCAAAAGAGGTGCTCATACAGGCTCCTTCTACAACAGGTAATACTTCTAAATTGTTAAAAACTGAACGTTCTAACTCTAAAATATCGTTTATTTTATTGGCATCAACAGTGTGATACATCATATCCAAATAACCAAAAGAGAGTTGACGCACACAAGCATATCCTGCCATAAATTTTTTCATTTCCTCAAGTTGTGAAATATATTCTTGAGGTATCAATTCACCTGTTTTGTAATGTTTGGCAAAAGTCTTTAAAAATTCTGGTTCTGTAAGCCAATTTTCGTTCAACTGAGACGGTAATTCAACAAAATCACGTGGTGAATGCGTTCCCGACAAAGAGGAATATTTTACTTCAGACAGCATTCCGTTAAGAGCGTGTCCAAACTCATGAAGAAAAGTATTAACCTCGCTAAATGTCAATAATGAAGGGCTTTTTTCTGTTGGTGGAGTAAAATTCATAACCAAACTTATGAGCGGACGCACATCTTCTCCTTCAGAGTTTATATATTGATTGCGAAACTCCGTCATCCAAGCACCGCTGCGTTTGGTGGTTCGCGGATGGAAATCGAGGTATAAATAAGCCATAAATTTATCTTTATCATAAACCTCAAACACCTGAACATCAGAATGATATACTTGAATAGAAGTTGATTTTATAAATTTTATTCCAAAAAGTTCAGAAGCCAAATTTAAAACACCATCTATCACTTGATTCAAAGGAAAATATGCTTTCAATTTTTCTTGGTCCACACTAAACTTATCACGTCGCATTTTTTCCATATAATAAGCCAAGTCCCAACGCTGAAATAGATCTTTAAAACCTAAACTTTTAGCATAATTTACTAAATCTGCAATCTCTTTTTTTGCCACATTATACGAAGCATCTCTTAATTGATCAAGCAATTCATACACTTGGTCTATCTTTTTAGCCATACGATTTCTAAGTGCATATTCAGCATAATTATTGTATCCAAGAAGTTTTGCAATCTCTTCTCTACATTTCAAAATCTCGCAGATATTTTCACAATTGTCAAAATCATCTCTAAAAGATTTCTTTGATGAATGTATATAAACCTCTTCACGCAGGGCTCTGTCGTCTGCGTATGTTAATACAGTGTTAACATCTGGAGCCGACAAATCGAAAACGTACCCTTCTAAACCTTTTTGTTCTGCTTTTTGTTTGGCAAGAAAAAGATTATCAGCAGGTATTCCTGCAATTCGAGGAGACTCTGCATCCAAATGTATAAACCAAGCATTTGTAGCTTTTAACGCACGTTGTCCAAAATCAAGCTGACAGTTTGCGAGTTTCATAGTTAGTTGTCTGTATCTCACTTTTTCTTTAGTCTGTAAATTTGCGCCACCAGAAGTAAAAGAATCAAACGTTTTCTTCAAAAGAATCTCATCTTCTCTATCAAGAGTTTTTTCTTTTTGATAATTATCGTAAACAACCTTCACTTTTGCAAAAAGTTGCTCATTTTGAAAAATATCGTTTCCGTATTCCACCAACATCGGCTGAACTATCTCTGCAATTTTATGCATTTCTTCATCGCCATTGCATTCGAGAATATTAAAGAAAATATCTGAAACAAGTTCAAGTTGCTTACCCGAACGGTCTAATGCCACTATTGTATTAAAAAAATTTGGATCTTCACTGTTAGAAATTATCTTTTCTATATCACTTTTTGCAATTTTAATAGTCTCTTCAAAAGCTGGAAGGTAATGTTCGTTTTTAATTTCAGCGAATGGGGGTGTTTCCCAGTTAATTAGTAAAGGATTTTTCATTTATTTCTATCTTAAAAATTTGCTGCAAAATTAAGAAATATAGACAAAACAATGCTTACTCAGAAAAAGAATAATGAGAAGTTCATTTTGAGAAGTAAATATTTCTGAGCATCATAATTCAAAAAAAAATTACATTTGCAACCCGAAACAACAACGTACAGAATGAAAGATAAATCACAAAATAAAAGATTATTTACAGCAACTGCAATAGTTTTTTTTATAGTAGTTATTCTGTGCGGGTGCGATTCTATTTTCCATAAAGAAAAGTTCGACAAAAATTTATTATCAGGCAAGTGGGTTTCTGGAACTATTTATGAATACTACGATTTATCTGGTACTGGTTACACTTGGGATACGGCTGATGACGTTACCGAAGAGGAGGCTCAGCATTTCTCTTGGACCTTGGAAAAAAATGTTCTGACACAAATTCACCAAATGGAAATGGGCGGAAATATACCAAAAAAATACACTGTTACAAAGCTCAATGTCTCAATATTGGAATATCACGATAATTACGGCAAATATTACACTTTTACCAAAAAGTAATGAAGAAATTTCTTAAAATATCCGCTATTACTCTCGCCTCTCTTATAGCTGTAATTGCTATTGCTTTCCCTATACTTTGTTTTAACATTTTTTCACCCTCTAAATTGACCAAAATTGTCAATAATAATGCCAATAAATTTATAACAAGCGATTTTAAAATAGAAAGAGCAGAATTAACATTCTTTAAGTCGTTTCCGAAAGTTGGTATCGATTTACAGAATACCACTCTGAAAGACATAAATTCTGACACTCTTTTGTATGCCAAAAGTTTAATCGCTGCTATTGATATTCGCGAATATTTTCGCAATAACAAAGTGGTTATCAACAACTTTTCTCTCAATGATGGTTGCGCCAATATTGTTATTAACAAAGAAGGCGTTGCAAATTATAACATATTCAAAACTGATAATAAAAACGATACTTCTACTTTTAATAGTTACATTGATCTTAAAAAAATTAAAGCTAAAAATTTAGATTTTATTTTTGAAAATCAGCAATCTAACATTTTGATAGAACTCAAAGAAACCGACTTGTCGCTTACTGGAAATTTCTTCGAAAACAATATTGAAGGAGACCTTTCTGTAGAAACTACAGAATCTTTTTTTTCCTCAAAAGATTCTACAAATATTATCTTTTCATGCGACAAAACCAAACTCAACTACTCAGGAAAATTTAGAGATTTTAACATACTAAATGGAAATTTAGACGCTTATTTTGCTGATTCACATCTATCTGTAGATACAAATCTCTATATCAACTCTTTAGATTTTGCTTTGAAATCAAATATTGACTTCGATTTCAAAAAGTGGGGATTAGGTTTCGATAATGGTAAAATCAAATTAGGCAACTGCATACTCAATATTGACGGAATAATTGAGCAAAACTCTGACAATTCGAGCTTAAATTTTGACCTTGATTACAAAACTGAAAAATGGAAAATTTGTGAAGTTTTACCAAATATACCCCAGTCTTTGATTGGAAACTCGTTAAAAACTGTTGATTTGAATGGTTATATTAGTCTGCAAGGCAACGTTTTAGGAGAATACAACAACAAAACCTTTCCGATAATAACTACAGACGTTACCATTCAAAACGCTGACTTAAAAATCAACGATTTTCCATTATCTTTTCAAAATTTAGACGCTGTCTTAAATCTAAATATGAATCTAAATCAGCAATCCGACTTAACCATCAAAACTTTTTCTGCAACAACCAAAAAGAGAAATAAGATTATAGCTTCTGGAAAGATTAAAGACCTATTTGGAAAAATGTTATTCAGCATTATTGCTAACGGAAACTTACATATCAAAGATTTTTCCGAATTTATGCCATCAGATTTTACAAAATGTGATGGCTTGGCAAACATTGACATAAACACAAATTTTGCTTATGACTCAAAAAAAGGGTTCTCTTTAAATGATATTATAGGCGAGGCCGACTGCAAATTTAGCGATATAAACATTCTTTATCAAGACACCACAACTATAACATCACCACTGCTCACTGCAAAACTTAAGTTCCCCACTGATGAAAAACCATACAAAATTGAAGAATGGCTTAATGCAGAAATCTATTCTAATCAACTTCAAATTAAAAATTTAACAGATTTTAATACTGTTATTTCTGACCTCAAACTTAACGTTTACACGAACAACTTTCTTGACTCAACACAAGAACTAAAACTTGGCACCACGTACCATATTGCCAACCTAAACCTAAATATCGATACTATTTTTGCAACTCTTTCTAATCCAAACGGAAAATTTGTAATGTACAATTCAACCGATTTTCTTGCTGATTATCAAGGAGAAAGTGCAAAGTTCAAATTAGGCAACTCTTTTAATTTTGCGTCAGATGCTCTTAATCTTCGCGCAAAAGCATCGTATAAACATGATGAAGAAAACCCGTTGCTCAAGTGGACTCCAACTGTCAACCTCTATGTTAAAAATGCAGATGCTAAGCTAAAAAACGTAGAACATCATTTGCAATCTTCGCTTCTAAACATAGAATTCAACCCTAAAACATGTGAGTTAAAAAATATTAATTTTCGATTCGGTGAATCCGATGTTAACTTAAATGGAACAATTACTGGAATTGATTCTTATCTTAAAGATATTGGACTTCTTAAAGGAACTTTATCTTTAACAGCAAACTATTTAAATATCAATGAGATACTTGATATTATTGACGGATTCGGGGCACCTGATTCACTTATAGCAGAAGCAAATGCAATAGCAACTAACAAAAAAGATTCGCCATTCATTGTTCCTTTCGGTGTTGATCTCAATATGAAAACTACAATAAAAGAAGCCCTTGTAGAAGATGTTACATTTAGGAATATTGCTGGACAAATCTATATTAAAGATGGGATTTTGGTATTAGAAGAGATGGGATTAACTAATGATGCTGCAAAAATGCAACTCACTGCAATGTACAAAACTCCTCGTCTCAACCATCTTTTCTTAGGTTTCGATTTTCATCTGCTTGACATTAAAATAGATAAACTTATCGAGATGATTCCTGATGTGGACACAATTCTTCCTATGCTGAAATCATTCAGCGGAAATGCGGAATTTCATTTCGCAGCTGAAACTTATTTGAAATCTAATTACGATATTAAATTTTCCACCTTACGCGGTGCTGCTGCTATTAACGGAAAAGATTTAGTTGTATTAGACAACGAAACGTACAAAAACATCTCAAAAAAACTCCTCTTTAATAAAAAAACTCAAAATAAAATTGATAGTTTATCAACTGAAATAACTATTTTCAAAAATGAAGTTGACGTATATCCATTTTTAATTTCAATTGACAAATACAGTGCGGTGATTTCTGGACGGCACAACCTTGATATGACTTACGATTACAACATTTCTTTGATAAAACCTATTCGCATTGGTTTAGACATAATAGGTTTGAGCGACAGGTTAAAATACAAAGTTGGAAAAGCAAAATACGCTAACGATTTCAAACCAGAGAAAAAAAGAGTTGTTGAGAGCAATATACTTAAACTTAAATCTTTGATTAGCAATAGTTTACGAGAAAACGTAAAAAGTTTCGATTAACATCATTCAATATTATTAAGCTCATTAAAACAGTGGCGGCAAAGAGGAGCGTAAGCATCTTTTTCGCCAAGTAGAACTTGTTTATCGCCAGCTATAATACGATGCGAAAATTGAGCTAAATCGCCACATTTTGTGCAAATTGCGTGTTGCTTGCTAACGTACTCAGCAATTGACATCAACTGTGGCATTGGTCCAAATGGATTTCCTTTATAATCCATATCTAAACCACTTACTATCACCCTAATACCTGCATTTGCTAATTGTTTACAAACATTTACTATACCTTCATCAAAAAATTGTATCTCGTCGATTGCAACTACCTCCACAGCATTCATATTCACGTAAAGTAGTATCTCTGATGAATTATTAACAGGTGTTGCAACTCTGGAATTTTCGTTATGAGAAACTACATCATTCTCATCGTACCTATTATCAATAGCAGGCTTAAAAAGTTCTATCTCTTGATTTGCAAATTCTGCTCTCCGAATGCGCCGAAGCAACTCCTCGGTCTTTCCTGAGAACATAGAACCACATATAACTTCTATCCAGCCTTTTTTGTTATTTCTACTCGCTTTTTTTTCTAAAAACATTTTGAAAATAGTTGTTAAAGATTTTAGTATTTTTGCAACTTTTTAGGACGGCAAAATTAAAAATATTTATTGTTGCCTTATTCGAAAAAATTCAAAAATGAAAGATAACTTCAATTTATTAGTAGAAGCCGTTGACAAATGCTTGTCAACCAGCAATCAAACCTCAAGTTTAGCCTTGATAGAAAAGGAAATTCTTTTGGAAAAAATCAGACAACTCTATGTTACAGTTTCAACCATAGAAACTATAGAGCATTCTATTGTACATAATACTTTTCCAAATAAAGAAACTAAAGTTGAAAATTCAGTTAAAGAAGAAATTTCAGATTTGGACGTTACAACGCCTTCATATTCTGGTGCTTCGTTACCTAAAGAAGACTCTCCTGTGGCCGAATCTTCAGCAGCAGAAATATCTGAAGAAAAAGTTAACAATGACTCTATAGAGAAGGTTACGCAAAGTAAAAATGTAGAAGAAGATGTTGAACTTTTCTTTGATACTGAACATGAAAGTTACGATGCCACCGACATTAGCAACGAATTAGATGCTATCTCAATAGAAATTGAATCAAATGCAGAGAATGTAACAATTAAAGAATCTCACAAACCTGAAATAATCGCTGAAGACGATGATTCTGATATTTTCGACAACCTTGAAATTGAAACTCATATTGAAGTTAAAGATGATGAGATAAAAGATAATGCTGACACTTTACTCTCTGAGGAAGATGATATTCTTAATTTTATTCCTAAGAAAGAGGAAAAAAATAAAACTCAACAGGCTCCACAGCGTTCTTTAAACGATTTATTCAATCAAAAGAGAGAAGATAACTCTATAAGTAGCCAATATCAACACGCAAAAGTTGGAGATTTGACCAAGGCTATCTCTATTAACGATAAGTTTATCTACATAAAAGAACTGTTCCACAATCGCGGAGAAGATTTTAGCGAATCTGTAAAAATGCTCAACGATTGTAAAAACTTAAATGAAGCATTCGATTGCTTAGAACAACTCAAAAACAAATACTATTGGGATTCTTCATCTGATGCTTACCTCTCATTTTGTGATCTTTTAAGACGAAAATATTCCTAAATTCTGAAAATAATGTTATATCAAGCTCTTTGTACAATAACTTGGAAAGTCGATCCTGTAGCCTTTCGCATTGGTTCCATTGAAGTTCGCTGGTACGGAATTCTATTGGCTTTTGGCTTTCTTTTGGCTTATTATACACTTCAAAAAATATTTAAAACCGAAAAATTATCACAGAAACTTCTTGATAAGATTTCAATTTGGACAATAGTATGGACAATAGTAGGTTTACGTCTTGGACATTTCTTGTTTTATGAACCTGAGATGTTTAAGACCTCACCGCTACAAATATTGCTTCCAGTAGATGAAAATTGGCATTTTATTGGCTATCAAGGACTTGCCAGTCATGGTGGAGTATTAGGAATATTCTGTTTTCTAATTTATTATTGCTGGCGACACAAGATAAACTTTCTTTGGATTCTTGATAGATTAGCTATTGCTGTTCCTATTGCAGCATCTTTTGTAAGAATTGGCAATCTTATGAATCATGAGATTGTAGGCAGTATTACCACAATGTCATGGGGGTTCAACTTTATTTATGGTGGTTTGGGCGTAGCTGAAACTTTTCGCCATCCCGCACAATTATATGAGTCAGTTGTTTATCTCTCTGTTTTTATTGGTTTAGTATTTTATTATTTCAAGTTCGCAAAGGGTAAAATCGCTGCAGGAAGAACATCTGGTATAACTCTTACAACAATATTCACAGCTCGTTTCATTATTGAGTTTTTCAAAGAAGTTCAAGTTCAATCTGAAGTTAATCACGTACTGAACAACGGACAATGGCTATCAATTCCTCTTATTATTTTGGGTGTTGGATTGCTTATTTATTCTTTTGTTAAGACTTATTATCCAGAATGTAAATATAAAGAAGAACTTGACGAGGTAACAAAATAACAATAATTATTTGTAAACACCTTTTATTTAAAACTTTGAGATTAGAATAAAAATGAACAGAAAATTTAATAAAGAGAGGTCTGAAGAAGATTTTTCTCCAAGAAGTAAAGAAAGAAAACACACAGAGAATCGCAAAAACAATAATGGAAGAGGCTTTTCTTCTAAAGGCGGAAAGCGAAAATTTAGATCTGAGGATGACTCTGAGGATTTTAAGTTTAACAGAAACAAAAAGCGTGGATTCGGCAATAAAGATTCAAAAAAATCGCGCAATAATAGGTTAGAAAAAACTGAGCGCTCGTTTAGAAGATATTCTTCGGATGTGGATTCTTCTAAACCTCGTCGTAGAAATGTTATAGCAGAGTCGGAAATTCTTACGGAAATTATGGATCGTAGAAAGAATGAAGGTCGTATGTTACCACGTAAGAAACGAGTTCTTTCTTTAGAATTTGAAGAGAAACATGGCCCTATACGTTTAAACAAATACATTGCTAACGCTGGAATTTGCTCTCGCCGCGAGGCTGACGTTCTCATCGCTGCTGGGGCTATAACCGTAAATGGTGAAGTTGTAACAGAAATGGGACACAAAGTGATGCCTACCGATGAAGTTCGCTATGGCGACAAAGTTCTACAACGCGAAAAGCCTGTCTATGTATTACTCAATAAACCCAAAGATTACATCACTACCACTGACGATGAACGCGACCGCGCTAACGTTATGGAACTTGTGCGCGACGCCTGCCAAGAGCGTATTTATCCTGTTGGTCGCCTCGACCGAGATACAACAGGTTTACTTCTCTTTACCAATGATGGCGACCTTACTAAAAAACTTACTCACCCAAGCTCCGCTATTGAAAAAACATACTCTGTAGAACTCGATAAAAATTTTGCTTCTGTAGATATGGATATGCTTCGCAATGGTATCGAACTTTCAGATGGCAAAATAACTCCTGACGATGTTCAATTTATTGATGAAGACTCAAAAAGAATTGGTATTACTATCCACTCTGGAAAAAATCGCATTATCAGACGCATTTTTGAATCTCTTGGATATGAAGTTGTTAAATTAGACCGCGTGATTTTTGCTGGCTTAACAAAAAAAGACCTCCCACGCGGACATTGGCGTTTCTTATCTAAAAACGAGGTTTCTTTTTTGAAAATGCTTTCAACTAAAGAGAAAAAATAATGAATGATGTTGAAATAATGTCGCCCGTAGGCTCTTACGAAGCTCTGTCAGCAGCTATTTCCGCAGGAGCTGGTTCAGTTTATTTTGGTGT
>CADBTU010000120.1 GCA_902797625.1 uncultured Bacteroidota bacterium
ATTCTTATTCAAATTATAATAGATTTTCTCTCACAACTCCACTTAAATTTAACGTTAGTACATCATTTATCATTAAAAAACGTGCGTTTATCTCAGCAGAATACGAATTACAGAACTATGGTATGGCAAACTTGTATGCTGACGATTATGACTATATTAATGAAAACGATGAAATATCAAACAATTTTGGAATTTCTCACAACATTCGTATTGGTGGGGAGGTTAACATTACACAAGGATTTGCTTTGCGTGCTGGTTATAGATTAAAAACTACTCCTTATGTAAATGCTAATTCAGAGTATGACAACACAACACACTATGTATCTGCAGGATTAGGATTTAAAGGACAACATTTCTTTGGAGATCTTGCTTACGTTTATCGTATGCACAAAGACTCATATTGGATTTACGATCCTATCGGTACTCCAGCTACTTTCACCAACCACGCTCACGGAATAGTTGCCACTGTTGGTTACAAATTCTAATATGAAAAACACACTCCTATTTCTTATATTGGTCGCTCTCAACGTCGTGCACGCACAAGAGCGACTTTTTTTGTCGGATGAAAAATATCAATCAATATCTTCTGACATAAATGGTTACCTGTATATAACCACTGACCACTCCATTGCTCAATACGATATTTATGGTAACAAAATAAAATCATTTAGCAATCCATCATTTGGAAATATCACATCTATTGACACGCGAATACCTTCAAAAATTCTTGTATTCAATCAAGAAAGTGGAAATATCACACTTCTTAACAACGAACTTGTAGAAATAAACTCAAAATTAAATCTTTTTGATAAAGGTTGGATGAATATTGCTTTAGCATCAATGGGTAGTTCCGACAGAATTGTACTTTACAACAATATAAAACAGGAACTTTTGATAACCGATTTGAATCTAAATATTGTATCCATATCACACATTCAGTTTTCTGAAGAGTTCAATCCCACAGATATTCAAGTAGTGCCAAATCAACAAATTGCGCTTATTGACACATCTAAAGGCATTTGTTTATTCGACTTTTATGGAACATACGAAAAACAGATTCCTTTAAGAAACGTTCCGTCTGTGCATTTCAGAAAAAATCATTTCTTTTATTTCCAAAATGGAAAATTGTATAAATACACACTTCCATCAGACAAGTCGCCACTTAAGATTGAAGAAGTTTTATACGATTTTGAACCAAAAATAAAGGCTTTTACTATAGTTTTGGAAAATGTATTTTACATAAACTCTTCTCAGAACATTGAAAAAAGAACGATCCTTCACTAGCTTTTAGAATATGAGCGCCATTTTTCCAGTACATTACAAAAATCATCAGGTAATTCAGATTCAAAAAATATTTTTTTATTGGTTATTGGGTGTAAGAATCCCAGAGATTTAGCGTGCAGGGCTTGTCGAGGCATTGCTGCGAAGCAATTTCTAACAAATTGCTGATATTTAGTAAACGTTGTACCTTTTAGGATTTTATTTCCGCCATAGGCTTCATCATTAAAAAGAGGATGTCCTATTGATTGCAGATGAGCGCGAATTTGGTGCGTTCTACCTGTTTCAAGTTGGCATTCTAACAACGAAACATAGCCTATATTTTCAACCACTTTCCAGTGAGTTATAGCATGTTTACCTTGTTCACTACCTTCAGGAAATACAGTCATCACCATTCTGTCTTTAGGATTACGACCAATATTGCCGACAATAGTTCCACTATCCTCATCAAAACTTCCCCAAACTAAAGCCAAATATTTTCTTTCAAGGTCATGATCAAAGAAAGTTTTAGCAAGACGCATCTGTGCGAGCTCATTTTTGGTAACTACGAGCAAACCAGAAGTATTTTTATCAATTCTATGTACAAGAAGAGGTTTAATTGGCGAGCCATCTTCGAGCTTTTGATCTTTAAGATAGTAATAAAGTGCATTAACGAGAGTTCCTGTATAGTTTCCATAGGCTGGATGCACAACCATACCTGCAGGTTTATTCACAATAAGAAGATCATTATCTTCATACATTATGTTAAGAGGAATATCTTCGGGGAGAATTTCGGTATCATTAGGTGGATTTGGCATTAAAACGGAGATTGAATCACCTGGACGAACCTTATAATTTTGCTTAACAGGCGTATTATTCACCAAAATACAATCGGCTTTCGAAGCCTGCTGAATCTTATTTCGTGAAGTATT
This sequence comes from uncultured Bacteroidota bacterium, assembly GCA_902797625.1. GTDB lineage: Bacteria > Bacteroidota > Bacteroidia > Bacteroidales > WCHB1-69 > F23-D06. Next base: position 2,190 of record CADBTU010000120.1, read on the forward strand.
TGCAATTAAGTTAAACAGATATTTATCAATCCTCAACATAGAGGTTCCTTGCGGAACATCTAAATGATAATGTTCGTATAATTCGTCGCGTTCTTCGTTACTTTTTACCTGTTGCATGCTTTGCATATTATTTTCTTTCCATCCTCATTTTCTAAAATTGTTGTCGGAAGCTTATCTATAAGTCCGCACAAACGCGCGGCATTTTTATCGGCACCTAATTGAATTGCTTTTGTAAACAATGAAGAAAGGTAAGATTCCTCACGGTGAGCGGAAAGTGAAATATATGAGAATATAAAATCTTCAGAAATTGTAGGGTCATCAAGGAATGGTGTCATTAAAGAGAGAGAGTAGATATAATCGTAACGTTTATTAAAATAAGATGCCAATTTGAAAGCATTTTTCCAGCTATCCATTTTTGGATTACGAATCTCCTTAATTTTCTGAAAAGTAGCATTTAATAGTGCTGTAGATTCTGTTGTGGCTGGAACCGTATCAAGATAATTTATTACCTTAAATTGATATTCTAAATTCAGACTATTCACGCGTTCCTTTGAAATTGATGGTATTGCATAAAGCTTATCTATAGATGCTTGTGTTTTTGTAATATCCGCTATTGATTTAATATCAGATGCAAGTACTTCAGAAAGAGTTACATTATACAAAAGAAGTTGATTAGCTTGATTAAGATTATAGATTTTAGTCATTGTTTCAGATATTTGTTGAGTAAGTTTAGGAGTATTCAGATATTGTGCATATAATTTATTATTAAGCAAAGTTTGATATTCTTTTTTAAAAGGTATATCTAATTTTTCTAAAGAAGAAGATGAAAATTTACCATTTTCAACCTGTTTCACTATATAATTTTCAATAGACATAGCAAAATTGGTATTTTTAGGATTTTTAATGGCATCATTAAATTTCCACACTGCAAAATCCTCTTCAGAGGCGGGTGAATCAGTAAAATAAGTAACAGAAAGTTTAAGTTCCATTTTGCGCAGTGGAGCGAGGTGGGCTGAGTCGATAAGTTTTGCAATGCTACGATTATACATACGAAGTTCTTTAGAACATTCTTCTAATGTTTTGAAACTTAAATCATAATATTCTGGATTTTGAGTTACAGACTCTTTAAAAAGGTCCCAACTATAGTCGTAAGTTAGTTTAACATCCACACCTGGAAACTTTGACTGAAGGTCTTTTTTAAGATTATTAGCACGTTTTTCCATTATTGGCTTATATGCAGCATCTTGATAATAATCAGGAGAAATATGTGAAATCACTTCTATAGAGTTAACTTTATATTTAGGAAAATTCTTGATTACATTTTCCAAATCGAAGTCTGCAGAAGTATAATCAGTTTTCTTAGCATCATATAAAAAATCTGCATTAACAGTGCCATCTTCAGGGGATATAACCCATTCGCCTGTGCTTTTTATTCCAACATCGTCTTTAATAAAATTCATCTTTTCAACATAATCTGCGCCTTTAGATTCTATGCGTTTGGGAAATATTGTACGACATACTTTATTGCCCTCTTTCAGCACTAAAATAAGAATTTCAACATTCTTGTTGTCTGGTATTTCATTGGGTATAGTTGCAATTTTAGAGATAACTTTGCCAGATTTCAAGTTTGTATTTTCGTTTACAGCCATAATTTTCTCAAATAGTATGGGTTTGGTAACAAAGCCGCGATGGTATAATTCGTAATCAGATTCAATATTTTCACAATCATATTGACCTTCCTGAACAAAATCTATAGCAATAGCATCGCCTTCTTTTCCTATGAGACGTTTAAGTTCCTTAACATTATCACAGGTAAGATATACTTCGCCATTTTTATTTACAGAGATATACTCTGAAAGAACCTCTAAACTTGGATCTGAAGCACACTTTTTACAAATTTTATCGTCGTAACCTTTTAAGCCCGCTTGTGTTTTCGTATAAGGAAGATCTTTTGCATTAAAAGAAGCCTTATAGTTATTAAAAGTACGATCGTTTCCTAAAATTACAGACACGTACATACTTTTCATAAAATTATCGGTATTAAAGCCGAAACCTATATAGGAATAGCGTTCATTAAGTATTACCTCTGCTGTTTTAACATTTTTTAATATCGACTGTAATAAAGATAAAGACAAATCGTAGTAAGAAAATTCACTTTCTCCCATATAAGCTTTAGCTTTTGCAACGAGTTCTTCACCGTTTCCTGAAAGACCATATTTTTTAAGTCTGAAATATGTAGTTTTATATGGAGCATTATTTTCAAGAGTTTTCTCATCTTTAACTGCCTGAAAATCTGCTTGATATTGAGCTGTAGAATCAAGAGAAAGATTGTGTTTTAATTTAGGCAAAAAGCGATATTCTGCTCGTGCCAAGTTAACCATTTCTACGAAACACTGATAAAAAACAGTTTCATCATAATTGTTAGGAGCAAAATTCTTTACATATTTTGCATTTTCCTTAAGTTTTTCAGGATTAAAATTAGCATATTGATTTTCTGTTTGAGCTTTTACAAAAACATTGAAAATCAATAATATAACAACAAAAAAGGAAATATATTTCTTATTCATAACCACAAATTTTATTCTTCGATTAGTGAATAGCAAATATAAAAAAAACACAAATTATCACAAATGACATGTTTTATTTAAGAAAACTTTGAAAATTGTATTATATTTGCAAGTATTATGAAAACAAAATTTATAACTATGAAAAATATATTTTCTTCACTGATTATTAGTTGTTTAGCTTATTGTTGTTATTGTCAAAATTTAGAGTATGGACACAAGATAATGTTCTACAACGTTGAAAACTTATTTCATCCTTCAGATGATAGCTTGACTGCTGATGAAGATTTTACTCCAGCAGGGTTATATCATTGGAATTATAAGAAGTATAATAGAAAAATTGCGATGATTGCCAAAGTTATAATCGCGGTTGGCGAGGGAGATTTCCCGTGGATTGTGGGTTTAGCGGAAATTGAAAACGAACAGGTACTTAAAGATTTATGTTATAATTCACCTTTAAAAAAGGGCAATTATAAGTATGTTCATTACGAATCACCAGACAGGCGCGGAGTTGATGTAGCCCTTTTATACAGAGCTGATAGCGTAAACATATTGCGCCATCGGAAAATTCCTATTATTTTTCCTTTCGACTCTTTTGCAAAGAATCGAGATATTCTACACACAGCAGTCTCTTTCAATAGTGGTGATTCTTTGGAAATATTTGTTAATCATTGGACTTCACGATTTGGTGGATACGCAGCAACAGTTCCCAAACGTAATTTTTATGCTCAAAAAGTAAGAGACTGTGTTGATAGCATTATCTTTAAAAATAATGAAGCAAAGATTTTAATAATGGGTGATTTAAATGATTACGGAACTAACGAGAGTATTTTTGAAATTTTGAAAGCAAGAAGAATAGCAGATAATAGAAAAGATATTGATTTGATAAACTTAACATTAGACCTAAAAGGTAGAAATGTTTTTGGTACACATAAGCACGAAGATTTTTGGGGTTGTCTTGATCAGATTATAATTTCCAAAGAATTTATATCTTCAGAAAGTGGGATAAGATTATTTGGAGAAGCTAAGATATTTGATGCCGAGTTTCTTCTTGTAAATGATGAAAAATATGGAGGAAAAAAGAATTATAGAACATTTTTAGGACCACGTTATATTGGAGGTTTTTCTGACCACCTTCCGATATACATATCATTCAGAGATGATTAGAAACTACTGATATAAAAAACTTCACAGAGATAACAGATATTATTTTTTTCATTACTTTTGCCATCTTAAAATATTTCATCTGCTGTTATCAGATGGTTATTATCATTTAGATTTTAAAATTTAGTAATATGAATCCACTATTTGAAACAAAGATTTACACTAACCGACGCGAAAAATTGACAGCTGCAGTAGGTCATGGAATTGCCGTATTCTTAGGTAATCATGAGGCTTCGATGAATTATCCAGCAAACACATACAATTTTCGTCAAGACAGTGATTTTTTATACTTTTTTGGTCTTTCTATTGCAGATATAGCAGCGGTTATAGATTTCGATGCGCATAGATCTATTATTTTCGGTAATAATTTTGGTATAGACGACATCATTTGGATGGGCGACCAACCCACTATAGCTTCTTTAGCTGAGAAAGTTGGCGTTACTGAAACACATCCTTTTTCTAAACTTGCTGATTATATTCAACAGGCACAACAACAAGGCAGAAAGGTTCATTTTACACCACCATATAGAGGTGAAAACCAGATTCAATTATCAAATCTCACTGGAATAAACGTCAATGTAATTCGTGAAGAAGCATCGTTGGAGTTAATCAAGGGAATTGTTAGTTTGCGTTCAGCAAAAGAGCCATGCGAAATTGAAGAGATGGACAAAGCTTGCGATATTGGTGTGAAGATGCATACCGCTGTTATGCGCCGCTGTCACAATGGTGAATCAGAGCGAGAACTTGCTGGTATTGCTGAAGGAATCGCGCTCTCTTTTGGAAATGGTATCTCTTTCCCTGTTATTTTGTCGCAACATGGAGAGACTTTACACAACCATTTACACAATGGAATTTTGAAAACAGGGAATATGCTTTTGATGGATGCTGGTGCTGAAGGTTTGATGAACTACTGCTCTGATTACACTCGCACTCTACCCATTGATGGAAAATTCACCACTAAACAACAAGAAATATACGAAATTGTACTTAAAGCCAACCTTGATGCTATTGATGCTGCGCAGCCAGGAATGTATAACAAAAATCTTCACCGCCTCTCTTGCGAGGTAATCGCACAAGGATTGAAAGATCTTGGCCTGATGAAAGGCGATGTAAAAGAAGCCGTTGAACTCGGTGCTCACGCACTTTTTATGGTTCACGGATTAGGCCACCAAATAGGATTAGACGTTCACGATATGGAAGGGCTTGGACAAATTCATGTTGGATACGATGAAACCGTGCGTCCAAGCAACATTTTTGGATGGGCTTCTCTGCGCATGGCCCGCGAATTAAAACCTGGATTCGTTGTTTCTATCGAACCAGGAATTTATTTCATTCCTCATCTCATTGATATTTGGAAAAAAGAAAAGAAATTTGAACAATATATAAACTACGATATTGTGGAACAATATCGTAGTTTTGGCGGAATACGTATTGAGGACGATCTCTTGATAACTGAAAATGGACATCGTGTGCTCGGTCCACATCTTCCTAAAACCGTTCAAGAATTAGCTGAAATTATTGGGTAATTTTATTCTTCCTTATAATAAAACATAAATGAAAAAAACTTATAATGCTCTTTTTTTGTTCATCTTAGTGCTTGTTGTGTCTTCTTGTGAAAAGAAAGCTAACAATTCTATGACTTACAGACCTTTAGGCAACACAAATCTGATGGTTAGCGAAATAAGCATAGGGTGCGGCGGATTCAGTAAACTTGACACAGAGGGATCTATTGAGTTGATGAAAGTAGCCATAGACAGTGGAATGAACTATATTGACATTTATGATGCAAGTCCTAAAACTCGCTCTAACATCGGTGCTGCTCTTAAAGGGAAACGCGACAAAATGATAATTCAAGGTCATATTGGTACTATCTTCAAAGATGGACAACACAAACGAACACGCGACTTGGCTGAAACCAAAGCTGGCTTTGAAGATCTCCTTGAACGTTTAGGAACTGACTTTATTGAAGTTGGAATGATTCATATTACGGATAGTCCTGAAGAATGGAACGAACTTGAAGGTAGTCCTTTCTTAGATTATGTCTTCCAACTCAAGAAAGAGGGTAAAATCAAGCATATTGGCGTTAGTAGTCATAATGCAGAAGTTGCACTTATGGCTGCCAAAAGTGGGTGGATTGAGGTTATTATGTTTAGCTTAAATCCAGCTTTTGATAGACTACGTGGAGGTGCAATTCCGTGGGATAAAGGTGCTATGGAAAATCTTCAAAATGGCATCGATCCTATCAGAGTTGAATTTTACGACTATTGTGCCACACACAATATCGCTGTAACTGTGATGAAAACTTTCGGAGGTGGCGGTCGTCTTTTAGACGAAAAAACTTCACCATTAGGCATAGCATATACTCCAGAGCAATGTATTGCATATTGCTTAGCAAAACCGTGTGTTTCTACTTGTATTCTTGGTGTTGACAATATAGATGAACTTTTTGCTGACCTACACTATCTTCACGCAACTGATGAAGAAAAAGATTATAAATCATTAGTTAAACATACATCAAGCAACGAAATAGGAGATTGCACCTATTGTAATCACTGTTCCCCATGCCCTCAAGGTATTCCTATAGCAAGAATTAACGAATTGGCCGACAAAGCCTTAACAGAAGGTATTAATGATAAAATAAGGGCTGAATACGAAGCCTTGCCTCATCATGCTTCAGAATGTACACACTGCGGGAGTTGTTTAACACGCTGTCCTTTTGGTGTTAACATTCCAGAAAAAATGGACCATATAGCAGTTTTATTTGGAAAGTAGCTATTCGTTAGCAACTTTCTCGTATAGGTTGTAGATTTGTAAAACAATTTTATCGGGAGAAAATTTCGAGCAATGGGCCACCGCTTTCGGAAGAAAATCCTCTTTAAAGTTATTGTTGCCCAATATTTTATTGCATTGAAATGCTATACTTTCAGGATTATTGGCCTCTGCATATAAGGCTGCGTCTCCACCAGCCTCAGGCATCGACGAAACACCAGAAGCTACTACGGGCGTACCCATCATTAACGACTCTAAAATCGGTATGCCAAATCCTTCAAACACCGACATATAAACAGAAAGTTCTGCAGCTGAATATATTGAAGGAAAATCTGAAAATTGGGCATTATCAATAATTCTTATTCTTGATGTAACTTTTAACGTTTGTGCTTGTTCTATCACTTCTTTAGCATAGTCTGTTTTCTTCCCTAAAAACACAATATCAACATCTTCTGGCAGCCACTTCATTGCCTTAACGATAGAAACTTGATTTTTTCTTCTTTCTATCGTTCCTACAGAAACAATAAATCGTTCTGGTAATGAATACTTTTGACGAATATCCAAAACATCTTGATTAGAAATAGGTTTTCTAAAAATATCGTCGCAAGATTGTAGTATTACATTTATTTTTTCAGACGGCACATTTAGTATATCAATTAAATCTGATGCTGTTTGCTGACTTATAGCAATAATTTTATCTGCACTTTTGCAAGCAAATTGAACTTTATTTTTGTAAATAATCCTATCAAAAAGCGAAAAATAGTGTGGATAACGCCAAGGTATGAGGTCGTGAATTGTTACAATTTTTTTTACTTTTTTAGGTATAAAAAGTGGAATTTCCTGCGATAATCCATGAAAAATATCAATATCGCTTTTGCAATTTATACCTTCGTTAAAGAGGCGCCAAATAGTTGAAAAGACTCTATTCTTACAACGAGGTTCTATTATGTGAGCATTATTATATTCTTGGAAAATATTTTGATAATCGCCTTTTGAGGAAGGTGTACACAAAAACATCTCTACATCTTGACGTAAGTTCAACAAGGCTTTAGTAATCATTCTTCCATAATTCCCAAGTCCTGTTCTATTTTTGAAAATTCTTTTAGCGTCAAATGCGAGTTTCATACTACCAAATATTGTTCTTAAATTCGTCTGTTTCAGTAAGTTTTGGATTACGTTGCCACTCTATAACACGCGCATATTTCAAATAGGAATTAATCGCCATTGCTATAGAAATAGACAATCCATCTACACCGCCAAGAAAACCTTTTCTAATAAAATAATTCAGAAAAAAAGTATGCACACCGTGAAAAAAAGGAGCAAAAGGACCTATTTTTTTTCCTTTGTTATATAAAATTTTCGCACTTCGAGAGCTAAATTTATTGATTTGTTTTGAAAATAGTTCAGAAATAGAAGAATAAGTATAATGTATAATATCTGCTTCAAGGCGAAGTGTATTTTTAGATGGTACAGCAGCATGTGCTTTCACTTCTGGGTAGCGCAAACGGTCGTGTCGGTAAATTCTTACCAAGTAATCTGGATACCAACCACAGGTTTTAATCCAACGATTGCCTATCATATTTCTTCTGCGCACTTCAAAACCATCAAATTTTGTATTCGCAAAATCAATTTTATTTATTTCAGAAACAAGTTCATGTGAAAGTCGTTCATCGGCATCCAGGCTCAAAACCCAATTGTTTTTTACATACTTCAATGGTTCATTCTTCTGTATTCCATCTCCTAAGTAAGATTGTATAAACACTTTAGCTCCAGATTCTTTCGCTATTTTAACCGTATTATCCGTACTACAAGAATCAACCACTACAACCTCATCGCACACCTGCAGCAGAGACTTGATAGCTTCACGAATATTATTCTCTTCGTTGAGAGTTATAATTATCCCTGAAAGTGCTTTATTTTGCATTGTTTTAGGTTAAATTTTAGGCATCATATTGTAGATAAGTTCTACGATTTTAGGACCAGTTTTAGCGGCAGCTTGAAGGACTTCATCGTGTCCACAATCCATAATTTTTCCAACAATTCCTAAATCAGTAATCACTGAAAGAGCAAACACTTCAACACCTCTGTGATGTGCCACTATAGCTTCTGGTACGGTTGACATACCCACCGCGTCAGCACCCAAAATATTAAACATTCGATATTCAGATGGGGTTTCAAATGTTGGACCTGTTACTCCTATATAAACTCCTTCTTGAAGGTGAATATTCAAAGATTCACCAACGGAGTGAGCTAAACTCAACAAACGATTAGAATAGACTTCGCTCATATTGGGAAATCTTGGACCTAACTCATCGTCATTAGGTCCAATCAATGGATTTGTACCGAAAAAGTTGATATGATCCCTTATAAGCATTATGTCGCCAATTTTGAATGTAGGATTCATTCCCCCCGCAGCGTTTGACAATATCAAAGTTTTTATTCCTATGTCATTTAATATTTGTTGTGGGTAGGTAACCACATCCATAGAATAACCTTCGTAATAATGAAAACGTCCATTAAAAATCATAACGTCAACATTATTAAGTTTTCCAAAAATCAATGTTCCCTTATGACCTTGTACTGTAGAAACAGGAAAATTTGGAATTTCTTTGTATGAAATCTCATCTATTTTCTCAATTTCCTCAGTTACTCCGCCCAATCCAGAGCCTAAAACTATTGCAATTTTAGGAGATATTGGTTTTCTACGATTGATAAAATCAACTGTTTCTGCTATTATTTTTCTTTTCTCTTCTAACATAGTCAAACAAAATATTATTAAACATATTTCTATTATCACCAGAAAGAAATTCCACTTCAATTCTGATAACAAAAATTGGTAGCAAAGATACAATATTTACAATATCTGGTATTTGCATTCTCGCCCAGTCTTTCTCAGTAGTAACTATTGGTGTAGTAAAATCACTATTTTTCTGGCACTCATATAGTTCCGTCATATCTTTACTTGAAAAATAGTGATGATCGGAGTATGATATATGCTTTTCTATTGTATAATTCTGAATTAAATAATTTTTCAGAGGGTCTGGATGTGCTATAGCTGTTAAAAGAATTATCTTTTTAAGATTATCCAAATTGCAACTATTTGCGGTAATTGTAACTGGTTGCAACTTCTCATACTTTATCTTAGTAAAAAATAGATATTGATTTTCATTTATCTTCAATTTTTGCCTCCAAAAATCCGCATCAACATCATGATCTTCAGGTGTTTTAGTAACAATAAGAATATCTGCATATTTAGATACAGAAGGAAATTCACGGAGCCTACCTGCAGGCATAGGAAAATCATTGTAATATGGATTTTCAAACTCTGTTAGAAGAATATTCAGCCCTTTTTTTAATTTTAAGTGTTGATAAGCATCATCTAAAATCACCACATCAATTTCAGGGTTTTCAGTTCTAAGGTTGCACAAGCCTTCGTATCTATTGGCGTCAACAGCTAAGGGTATTTCTGGATTTCGTTTATAAATCATAAACGGTTCATCGCCAATAATTTGAGGATTTAATTGTTGAGCAGAAAGTTTTTTTACAGACTTATAACCATGCGATTTTCTGCCATATCCACGACTTAGAAAAGCAACTTGAAAAACATCTTTCAGAGTATTTATAACATATTGTGAATGAGGTGTTTTTCCTGTTCCGCCAACTGCAAGGTTACCAATCGTAATAATAGGTAATGGAGATTTTCTACTTTTAAGTATATTTGTTTTATACAAAAACCTTCTTACGAGAGCAAAAAAGCCAAAAAGCCAGCCTATAGGCTTAAGAACATTACTGATTATTGCTTTCTTGCTCATCAGCTTGATTATTTAATTTTTGTTTTTCTTCGCGGTGTTTGGCATTGAGTTTTTCTATATTGTTTTCATAAATTTCATATCTATTGATAATTTGAGTTACTAAGTGATGCCTAACCACATCTTTATTATCCATATAAATAAAATCGATACCTTTTACATCTTTCAATATTTTATCTGCCAATATCAAGCCAGATTGTTGATTTTTTGGAAGGTCTATTTGAGTTATATCTCCAGTTATAAAGAACTTTGCATTTTTACCCATTCGCGTTAAAAACATCTTCAATTGGGAAGAGGTAGCGTTTTGAGCTTCATCAAGAATTACGTAGGCATTGTCAAGGGTTCTACCACGCATAAAAGCTAAAGGTGCGATTTCGATAATTTTATCTTCCATCATATTTACCAATTTTTGCATAGGAATCATATCCCACAGGGCATCATAAAGAGGTTGAAGATACGGATCGAGTTTATCGCGAAGGTCGCCAGGCAAGAAACCGAGATTTTCGCCAGCTTCAACAGCAGGTCGAGTAAGGATTATTCTACGTATTTGTTTATTTTTCAACGCTTTTACTGCAAGAGCTACTGCAGTATAAGTTTTTCCTGTTCCAGCAGGTCCAACTACAAAAACCATATCATTCTTTTGAGCACTTTCAACCAAGCGTTTTTGATTTGGAGTAATCGCTTTGATAATTTTGCCTTCACGACCATGAACAATTACATTTTCATCAACTTTATTCAAGGCGTAGAAACTATCATCTTCCATAGCAGTAATATTGATAATATCTGTTTCAGTGAGTTTTCCAAAATTTTCAATATGCCTCTCTAAAAGTCGTATTCTGCTTTCAAAATCGCGAATATCATCATCGGGTCCAGATACTTTAATTTCATTTCCTCTCGTTACAATTTTCAGCTTAGGAAAAATATGTGTAAGCATTTGAATGTTAGCATTTTGAAAACCTAACAATTCTACAGTAGTGTCTGAATTTATATCTATAATTCTATCCATTAGAAGTTAATTGTTATTCTATCACGAGATAATTTAATGGGTTTATAGGAAAACCGTTATACCATAGTTCAAAGTGCAGATGTTGTTTTTTTGATGTTGATTTATTTTCACAGTTAGCGATAGGCATTCCAGCTGTAACACGCGCGCCAACATTTTTCAATAAAACAGAATTATGTTTATAAATTGATATAATGTTACCAGGATGTTGAACCATTATTGTATAGCCATCTGTAGAAGTGTAATTTGCAGAAATTACAACGCCGTCTGCTACGCAAGTTACAATAGGATTATCATCTGGGGTTATATCAACTCCATAATGGTTATGACTTGGGTCAAACAAACCTGTTACAATGCCCATAGCTGGTGGGTATATAGATATCTGTGTTATCTTAGCTTGTTCGATTTTGGGTACACTATTCTGGCTATTAGAGCTTTTAACAGAAACACGGCCTAAAATTTTTTCTGTCTCTTTTATTAAAGTTTCTACTTTTTGTTTTCTCTCGTCCTTACGTTCAACACGATGTACATTAGGAATTTTTGAATCTGGAGTTTCAATATCATCAACTTTTTCAACATCACCTTCAACCATATTTGAAAAATTATCGATAAATTGTTGATTATAAGAATATTGTTTTTCAATAGTATCAATTTTAGCAGCGGTTTGTTTATAAATTTTGTAATCGCTCTTATCAGTATAACCAGGTATATACATTCTCAATGGAGTAAGAGCAATCAAAATTGAAGTTAGCATAATAATCACAAAAGCTGCAAGTATAGCTACTACTACAATTTTTTTAATCGTTATTCGCTTAATCACAAGAGTTTGCTCGTGGGTTTCGTCATTGGAGAACACGAGTCTATAGCGAGTTTTCCAATCTCTCACTATAATGTTACAAACCTTTTTTATTTTCTCGAACACTCCCATCGAAAGGTCTCTTTTCTAACAAAACGGCAAAAGTAGAAAAAAAATAGATAACTTAAATTTTGTGAACATATACTCAAAATAATTTTAATGAGTTACGAACCAATTTTCACCGCTCTTAACATTGACATCAAGTGGAACATCAAGTTTCATAGCTGTAGTCATATTGTTTAATACAATTTTAGTTAACATTTCCAATTCATCAGGAAACACGTCAAACACAAGCTCATCGTGAACTTGAAGAATCATTTTGCTTTTGAAACTTTTAGCTTGCATATCTGCATATACATTTACCATAGCAATTTTTATAAGGTCGGCTGCGGTGCCCTGAATAGGAGCATTTATAGCGTTGCGTTCAGCGGCGGCACGCAGAATAGCATTTTTAGAATTTATATCTCTAATATTTCTCCGGCGCTTCATTAGAGTCTCTACATATTCGTGCTTTCTTGCAAAATCGAGAGTTTCGTTCAGATAGTCGGAAATTTTAGGAAAAGACTTAAAATATTCTGATATTAAATTTCTTGCTTCATATTGCGAGATCTGAAGTCTATCGGCAAGTCCAAAAGCTGACATACCATAAAGGATACCAAAATTTACGGTTTTGGCAGCGCGGCGCATATCTGGCGTAACTTTATCAATATCAACGTTAAAAATATGAGCTGCCATAGAAGAATGAATATCCTCATTTTTAATGAAAGTGTTTATCATTCTCTCGTCTTTGCAAATGTGAGCCACAATTCTTAATTCTATTTGGGAGTAATCGGCTGCTAACAAAATATTCCCTTCGGAGGGTACAAATGCTTTTCTGATGTCTCGTCCGCGTTCGGTTCTAATCGGAATATTTTGCAAGTTAGGGTTTACAGAACTGAGACGACCAGTAGTAGTTATCGTTTGCGTGTAGGTTGTGTGTATGCGTCCTGTCTTGGGATTTATCAGCTGTGGAAGAGCTGATATATAAGTGGATTTTAGTTTCGAGAGCTGTCGCCACTCTAAAATCAATGGTATAATAGGATGTTTATGAATCAATTTCTTTAAAACCTCTTCACCCGTCTGGAATTGCCTACTTTTAGTGAGTTTAGCGTTCTGAACAATTTGCAATTTACCAAAGAGAATCTCGCCAAGTTGTCTTGGTGAAGCTAAATTAAAATTCTCTCCTGCATATTCAAAAATTTTGCTTTCAAGATTTTTTAATTCCAAAGATATATTTTCTGAGTTTTTCTGCAAAGCCTCCGTGTCAATTTTTACGCCAGAATATTCCATTTCCGCTAAAACGGGCACGAGTGGCATCTCAATTTCTTTGAAAAGATTTTGTAAATTATTGATTTTCAACTCTTCACTTATTTTGGAATATATTTTGCTAATCAACAATAGTTTCTCTCCTGTTTTATTGTCGTTGTTATCCGAAGGTTCATAATGAAAATAATCCCAAGCTATATCAAAAATATCGTGTTTTCTCTCTGGTTGAATCAAATAATGGGCAATCTTTATATCCCAAAACTCACACTCAGGGTTAACATGAAAAGATTTTAGATACTTGAAAGTATCTTTACAATCGTGCATCACCACCGTATTATCTTTTCCGAAAAATTCACTTATAAAATCTCTATAATTTCGTTCTTTGTTTTCTACAAAATGTGAGTAAATCTTATCCTCGTCAAATGCAAAAGCAAAACCTGAAATTTTTTTATCAACAAAAATCCAATCAAAGAAAATGGTGCTCTTTGCAGGCAATTGTTTTATTTCTGAAAACATTTTAACTTCTTTTATTTCAGGTATTTCAAATTCTACTTTTGAACTTTTTTCGGGTTCTATCACGCTAAAGAGGTCTATTGGAGCTATTTGGGAGTTTTGCAACGACAATTCGGTGAAAATACGTTTTGCTAAAGATTTAAATTCAAGTTCATCAAAAACATTTTTAAGTTCAGGAACATTAGGAGTTTTGTAGGCCATTTCGTTAAAATCGTAACTCATTGGCACATCTATCATAATAGTAGCCAATTGTTTAGACAGAAAAGCCTTTTCACGATGAGTATTCATCAGGGTTCGTGTTTTCTCGTTATCAAGGTCGAAGTTGCGTTCATACATTGCCTCCATTGAGCCATAGTTGGAGATTAATTTTTGGGCTTTTACCTGCCCTATTCCTGGAACTCCTGGAATATTGTCAGAAGAATCACCCCAAAGACCAAGCATATCAATAAGTTGCTCAGGATGGTTGATTTTATATTTTTCACAAATCTCATTCACTCCAAGTATTTCAGCTGGTTGACCAAATTTTCCTGGACGATACATTTTAATATGTTCAGATACCAATTGCCCATAATCTTTATCTGAGGTCATCATCAACACATCAAAACCCTCAATCTCAGCGTGTTTTGCAAGCGAACCAATCACATCATCAGCTTCATATCCGTCTATTCCAATAGTTTTTATTCTAAAAGCACTTAAAATTTTTTTGATATACGGAAGCGATAGTACTATATCTTCTGGAGTAGCTTCACGATTTTCTTTATAATGATCGTATTCAGCATGGCGAAACGTTGGTGCGCCAGTATCAAAGGCTACAGCCACATGTGTTGGTTTTTCGCTTTTCAAAACATCATACAAAGAGTTAGTAAAACCAAGTATAGCCGATGTATTCAATCCTTTTGAAGTATATCTTGGGCTCCTAATCATAGCATAATATGCCCTAAAAATCAAGCCCATAGCATCTATTAGAAGTATTTTTTTTGTCATAATTTCTACTCTTGTTACCTTAACATACTTAAAGAAAATGCAAAAATACATTAAAATGTGGTTAAAAAAGAACAAAATAACTACTTTTGCCACCAGAAAAAATTACTGAATGTCAAAATACAGAAGTT
The DNA here is from genome assembly GCA_902797625.1 of uncultured Bacteroidota bacterium. Lineage (GTDB taxonomy): Bacteria > Bacteroidota > Bacteroidia > Bacteroidales > WCHB1-69 > F23-D06. The sequence continues at coordinate 17,285 of CADBTU010000120.1, forward strand.
TCGTTTTACCGATTGCCATAGTATTGGGATTATTATTCCATAACTTCTGCGTAAAATTTTCTTTTTTTGTTCCATATCTAATTTTTATAATACTTACTTTGAACTTTGTAAGTGTAGATTTGCGACATCTTAGATTCTCAAAACTTCATTTGTGGCTTATCCTATTTCAACTATTTGGGAGCATCGCAATATACTGGCTATCAAAAACTTGTGGAGCTAATGAAACAATAGCACAAGGACTTCTGATGGGTGTTTTATGTCCAGTAGCATCTTCGGTTGTGGTAATTTCTTCTATGCTTGGTGCCGACAGGATGACAACAACCTCTTACACAATGCTTTGCAATATTGTAATATCTATCTTTGCCCCTTTATATTTCAGCTTGATAGGTATCCATCCTGAATTCTCATTTTTAATCTCTTTTCTAATGGTATTCAAAAAGATAGCACCTACAATAGCATTACCTTTTTTTGTAGTTTTATTTTTACAGATAAAATTTCCGAATTTTAATAAAAAAATGTGTGAATATCAGTCGGTGTCATTCTATTTATGGGCTATCGCGTTAGTTTTAACATTGGGAAAGACTATTGATTTTGTCATAAGCAAGGGATATAATAACGAACATATCATCATTATTCTTGGAATTTTATCCCTATTTGTTTGTGCATTTCAATTTGCATTCGGAAAGTGGCTTGGTGAAAAATATGGCGACAGGATTGCAGGCGGACAGCTTTTAGGTCAAAAAAACACAGCATTAGGAATTTGGATGTCGAATATATATTTAGAACCGTTATCGTCGGTTCTTTTAGCTTTCTACATAATTTTACAAAATCTATTTAACAGTTTACAGTTGTGGTATCACGACAAAAGAACAAGAATAGCTAAATGAAATTCGTAAAGACATTGAATATTTTTATAAATTTGCGCCCCTTTTGAACATTTTTTTCGATTAAAAGATTTTTTATAAACATTTCATTATGAATTTAATAGACAAAATTAAAGAAAACGCAAAAAAAGCCAACAAAAGAATTGTTTTGGCAGAAGGAGAAGAAGAGAGAACATTAAGAGCTGCTGACATCATCATTGAAAATGGTTACGCTGCAATAACACTTTTGGGTAATAAAACCATCATTGAAAAACAGGCTGAAGAGTGGGGGCTCAAAAACATCTCCAAAGCTGAAATCATCGATCCTATAAACAACCCTAAAAAAGAATTTTATGCCAATATGCTTTTTGAAATTCGCAAAAGCAAAGGTATGACTATTGAAGAAGCTATGAAAAAGGTTGAAGATCCTTTGTATTTAGCTACTTTATTGATCAAGAACAAAGATGTTGATGGAGAGGTTACAGGTGCTCAACATGCCACAGGAGATGTTCTTCGTCCAGCTTTTCAAATCGTGAAAACTTTGCCTGGTATTTCTGTTGTTTCAGGTGCATTTATTATGTGTTTCCAAGATAAAAAATGGGGCGACGATGGCGTAATGGTTTTTGCAGATTGTGCTGCCGACCCCAACACTGATGAGAACAAGTTAGCTCAGATAGCAGTTGTTACAGCTCAAACTGCCCGCACAATAGCTGGCATTGAACCTCGTGTTGCTATGTTAAGTTTTTCAACAAAAGGTTCTGCAAAACACGAACTCGTAGATAGAGTTGTTAACGCCACCCGTATTGCTAAAGAAATGGATCCAAATTTGGTTATTGATGGAGAACTACAAGCCGATGCCGCAATAATTCCTTCTGTAGGTGCATCTAAAGCTCCAGGTAGTCCTGTAGCAGGCAAAGCTAATGTTTTAGTTTTCCCCTCTTTAGAAACTGGCAACATCGCCTATAAACTTGTTCAAAGATTTGCAGGGGCTGAGGCTATTGGACCTGTAATGCAAGGTATGGCTGCTCCTATCAACGACCTTTCCCGTGGATGCTCTGTTGACGATATTGTAAGTTTAGTGGCTATCACCGCCTGTCAGGCAGCTGGAAATACTTTTTAACAATTGATATACACTAAAAGAGAGAATGTTACTTCTTGTACATTCTCTCTTTTTAATAATCTACATTCAAAACATAATGCAGACTCTCTCTTTTGAAAAACATTGGTATATATGTTTCGACTTTCTTTTCTAAATTCGTTAGCTCGTGGAATTTTACGTAGCAATAATGGGCGTATCGCCAAGTCAATCGTGAGGTTGTCTATGTTTGGAGTTTCTCTTGGCGTTACAATTATGCTTATAGCTATAGGTGTTACTTCGGGATATAAAAGAACCATCGAAGAGAAAGTTGTGGGAATGGGTCAGCATATTTGTATCTCTAACTACGATAACAACTATTCTTATGAACAAATTCCTATCAAATTTAACGATACTTTAATAAATGATCTAAAAGAATTTCGTGAGATTGTGGGGATTCAACCTTTTGCCACCAAGGTTGGGATTATTAAGACTGAAGACCAAGTTGAAGGTATTGTTCTTAAGGGTGTCAACTCTAATTTTAATGGAAAAATTTTCAGTCAAAATCTCATCGAAGGCGACACTCTTTGTTTCTGTGATTCTGTAGCTAATAACAACATAATAATCTCAAAAAAAATATCCGACAAACTAAAACTCAAAATCGGCGATAAAGTTCGCACCTACTTTGTACAAGATCCTCCAAGACAACGAAATTTCGCTGTTTCAGGTATTTACGAAACAGGAATGCCTGAATTTGACTCAAAAATAGCCATTGTAGATCTTAAACATATTCAGAAACTCAATGACTGGTCTGAAGAACAAGTTAGTGGCATTGAGATTTTAACGGATAAATTCAATGATATTGACTACATCGGTGAAAAAATTCATCATAAAATCGACATAAATTTAAAGGCAGAAACCATAAAACAAATGTATCCAGAAATTTTTGGATGGATAGCACTCTTCGATACTAATGTTTCCGTTTTACTAATAATTACTACAATCGTTTGTCTCATCACTATGCTATCTGTATTTTTCATTATCATTCTCGAACAAACAAAACTCGTTGGAATACTTAAAACTTTGGGAATGAAAACAAAAGAAATTGTGAAAACGTTTATTTTAGTCGCAAGTTATACTCTTGCTGGCGGACTATTTATTGGCAATTTCATCGCGATAGGATTAGGTTTAATCCAGCAGAAATTTCATATTATAAAATTGGATCCTGACACATATTACATAGACTACGTACCCATTCACTTTGAGATATTTAAAATTCTCATCTTGAATTTAGGGGTTTTCATTGCTTGCATTCTTGTTATTGTGCTTCCAGCTTGGTTTGTTAGCAAAAAAATCTCTCCAGTGCAGTCGATTCGTTTTGACTAAAAAAAATAATACTGTCCGCTAAAAGTTTCTAAATTACTTGAACAAAACTACACACCAAAAGGATGTTCGTTGCAGGGTAGTTTTGCAAACGGATGATAATCTCCTTTTAGTCCTATTGGACGAGCGTTGCGAATCTCATAAATCATCTGCACACAAGGACGAACCTCATCTAATCCGAAACCGTTACCTCGCATAATTTGATGATAACTTTCTGAATGAAGGTCTGTAAAACCTTCGCTAAATTCAAAAATTTCATTATTGATAACTAATTGACGAAACACTGATTTTCCAGAATCCAAAACTTTATTAGGTAGTGTTGACTTGTTAATACTTAAAAAATAACGAACTCTCGCTTTTTTAAGCCTTAAAAAACCTGCCACACGGTCGTGTGTTGAAATATGTACAATATTTTCCTCTACTTTTCCAAAAATATAGTATAACATATCGTAAAAATGTACTCCAATGTTTGTTGCAACTCCCCCACTCTTGCTCTCATTACCCTTCCAACTTGTATAATACCAACTACCACGAGCTGTGATATAGGTCAAATCTACATCATAGATTTTGTCTTCAGGTCCATTTTCAATTTTATTCTTTAGGGCTAAAATAGACGGATGCAAACGAAGCTGAAGTATGTTTGAAACACGATGTCCTGTTTCGTTTTCTGCATTTTGAAGAAAATCAACATTCCAAGGATTCAGAACAAGAGGTTTTTCGCAAATAACGTCAGTGCCGAGGCGCAGCGCGTAACGTGTATGTGCATCGTGAAGATAATTTGGAGTGCATATTGAAATATAATCTAATTCATTAGGAGTGTTTTTCATTTTTGAAACGTGGCGATCAAAAAGCTCCATTTCGGTAAAGAAAGCTGCATCTGGGAAATAAGCATCTATAATACCTACGCTATCTGATTTATCGTATGCTGCAACCATTCTATTGCCTGTCTCTTTTATAGCTTTAAGATGTCGAGGTGCAACATAACCTGCAACACCAAAAACAGCGAAATTCTTACTGTTAACCATTTTTCTGATTTTTGTCGAGAGCCTCAAAAGCCGAATTATTGCTAACATACTCAGGCACAATATGTTTCATCTGCTCTACGATAATAAATTTATTTTCATCAAGCAAGGATAGTAATTTGTCTATTTCTGGAACAAGTTGTTCGTATGGTTGTGGATTAACTTTCGCAATCATAATTTTTGAGTGTGGTGTTTTGATTGTGTTTTCCTCGTTGGCAAGAAGTTCCTCATATAATTTTTCGCCTGGACGCAAACCAGTGTACTTGATAGTAATATCTCTATTTAACTTAAGACCTGATAGTTCTATCATCTTTTTAGCAATATCATCAACTTTTAGTGATTCACCCATATCGAAAATAAAAATCTCACCACCTTGTCCCATAGCTCCTGCTGTTATTACAAGTTGACAAGCCTCTTTAATAGTCATGAAATAACGAGTAATATCAGGATGTGTTACAGTTAGCGGCAACCCCTCTTCTATCTGTTTTCTAAAAATTGGAATTACCGAACCATTGGAATCGAGCACATTTCCAAATCTTGTGGTAATAAATTTTGTAGTATCTTGTTGAGAGTTAAGCGACTGAACGTACATTTCAGCAATACGCTTCGATGCCCCCATAACATTTGTAGGATTCACTGCTTTATCCGTAGAAACCATTACAAATTTTTTCACTCCAACTTCAACCGCTAAGTCGGCAAGAAATTTTGTGCCGCCTACGTTTACTTTTACTGCTGAGTGAACATTTTTCTCCATCATTGGAACATGTTTATATGCAGCTGCGTGATAAATTATGTCAGGTTTATATTTAAAAATAATTCTTTTCAACTGACTCTCATCGCAGATATTCATAATATGTATTTTCACATTGCGCATATCGTTTATCTGCATTATCTCGTTGGTTAGATAAAAACAAGGAGTTTCAGCTTCGTCAATTAATATTAAATTCCCATAGTTAAATTGTAGTAGTTGACGTACAATTTGACTACCAATAGAGCCTGCCGCACCCGTTATCATGATAGTTTTTCCTTCTATTTCAGGATTAAGCAACGACAAATCCAGCTTTATTGGTTCACGGGTTAAAAGATCTTCTATTCTAACTTTCCTAATCTGTTTGAAGCTCAAATTGCCATTTAGCCATCTGTTTACTGGTGGCACTTTCAAAACTTTCACATTATAAGGAAGTGCAATATTAGTAATTTCATTAACTTTAGCATTTGAGATTTTTTGAACAGCGATGATTAGAAACGAAATATCATTTTTCTTGAGATATAAACTCAGTTTAGCATAACTAATTACTGGCAAACTCTCTAACTGCATCCCAATTTTACTTGAGTCTTCATCAAAAAACGATAGAACTTTGTATTTTGTTGCATTATCGCGATCTATAGTTCTTTTTGTAATAACGCCAGATTCTCCAGCCCCAAAAATAATAATATTCTTTCTGGATTTTGCAGGATGTACAGTTTCCATGTAGTACATCTTGAAAGAAAATCTATAAAGTACTAATAAAGTTGTAGTTATAAAAAATTCAATTATCCAAACGGAATTGGGTACTGGAAAACGATGATTGATGAGAAATAGCAGAACGTTAATTAGAAAAATAGTAACAGAGCCAGTAAGACATGATACGTAAATTTTCACTACATCTCGCGTATTAGTATAGCGCACCACAAGGTGGTTTGTTTGAAAGATAATAAAATACAGAAATCTTATAGGAATTATCATCAAAAGGGCATATAACCAATCTGAATAATTAATTGAGGTAGGAAACTTGAAATTTTCTCGAATAAATAGCGTTAAAGCTACAGAGAAAAAAACTACGAATATATCCAACAACATCACAGCCCAAGGCGGTGTAATGTTTAACTTTCTTACTTTTAAGTAGAGCCTTTTTATAAGAGAAGTACCTGATTTCATTATTTATCTTCGGATATCAAAAAATTTGGCAAAAATACTAAATTGTTTCAACTGAGATTCATTAAATGTTCATAAAAAAAATAAAATAATATTTTTGCAGCCTGAAACTAAATAAAATTTAAGGTTATATGAGTTTTATTGAGCTCTTATTTTTATCATTAAGTTTGGCAATAGACTGTTTTGCAGTTAGTTGCATCATTGGATTATCACAACCTGATATTCAAAAGAGATTTATTATAAGATTTGCATTTTTTTTTGGTCTTTTTCAAGGGATGATGCCCTTAATAGGCTTTCTTCTCGGAGAAGAGATATTAGGATATTTAGGGAAAATCGCTCCATATATTGCCTTTACAATTCTTTTATTCTTAGGTGGAAAGATGATTATAGAGGCACTTAAAAATAAAAGAGGAGAAGACAATAGCGTTGATGCAACAAAGTTTAAAAATGTTATAATCCTATCAATAGCAACAAGTATAGATGCTTTGGCTGTTGGTTTTAGTCTTGCCGTGATTGACAAAAATATTATTCGCACAACGCTGACAATAGGCATAACCTCTTTCCTTATATCAATTTTAGGTTACAAACTCTCGAAAAAATTATCAAAGAAAACCATAGGAAGATATGCCGAGATTGTAGGAGGAATAGTTTTGATTTTATTAGGTGTTAAGATAATCGCAATAATGTAAGATTAGGATAAGGTTTAAAAGAGTAACTATTGCTTGAACAAAAAAGTGTTATATTTGCGGCCATAAAGATAAGTTTTTAAAATTAGACGATTTTTTCATAATCGTAGGATAGTTTTATGATTTATATCAACGATAACACCGAGATAATTAACGTTGAAAAATCGCTCTCTCAGCTGTCGAAGCAGCGACGCGAAAGGGTATTAAAATTCCGTAACGATAGCTCGAAAAAACTTTCTATTGCAGCTTATCTTCTATTGCGCGATGCCCTAAACAAAGAGTTCGGAATTACAACTTTGCCAGAATTTTCTTTTTCCAAAGATGGAAAACCTTTTCTGAATGATTATCCAGAAATTTTCTTTAGCTTTAGTCATTCAAAAAATGTGGCTATTTGCGCAATTGATACACAACCTATAGGTGCCGATATTGAAGTTTTCCGTGATATTGGTGTTGATATGATAAACTATTCTATGAACGATAAAGAACAGCAAATTATTCTATCATCTGCCAATCAATCTGCTACTTTTCTCAAAATTTGGACTCAAAAAGAATCTGTATTTAAATTGATAGGAACAGGAATAGACAATAATCTAAAAAATATACTCAACAATAACACAAAGTATTCTATAGAAAGCTTTGAAACTGATAAAATGGTTTATTCTATAGCTAAATATATTTAGAATTTTTTTATCTTTGCAAATAATTATCATAATATGAAAAATATCCTTATTACAGGCGGTGCTGGTTTTATAGGCTCACATGTTGTACGCCTTTTTGTTAACAAATATAGTGATTATCATATCTTTAATCTTGACAAACTGACATACGCAGGCAACTTGGAAAATTTGTCTGATATTCAAGATAAACCCAATTATACTTTTATTAAAGGTGATATTGAAGATTTGAATTTTGTGATGAATCTCTTTAAAGAGTATAAGTTCGATGGTGTTATTCATTTAGCTGCTGAATCACACGTTGATCGTTCTATAGAAGACCCTATGACATTTATCCATACTAATGTTTTGGGAACAGTACATCTTCTCAATGCAGCTCGTAAAATATGGAAAGGATGCGAGGAAAACAAAAAATTTTACCAAATATCGACTGATGAAGTTTATGGCGCATTAGGCGATACTGGGCTTTTTAGTGAAACAACCCCGTACAACCCTCACAGTCCTTATTCTGCGGCAAAAGCAAGTGCCGACCACTTCGTGCGCGCTTACCACGATACGTATAATCTTCCAACAGTAATCTCAAATTGCTCAAATAACTACGGTCCAAACCAATTTCCTGAAAAGTTAGTTCCTCTGTTTATCAACAATATTAAGAACAATAAACCTCTACCTGTTTATGGACAAGGGCTCAATATTCGAGATTGGTTGTATGTTGAAGATCACGCTGAGGCAATAGATTTAATATTTCATAAAGCAAAGCCTGGCAGTACTTATAATATTGGCGGAAATAACGAGTGGCGAAACATTGATCTTATCAAAAAGTTGATAGAAATTATGGATCGCCGACTTGGACGTCCCCAAGGAGAATCATTAAAACTCATCACTTATGTAACAGATCGCGCTGGACACGATTTTCGTTATGCTATTGATGCTTCAAAAATTAAAAACGAACTCGGATGGTCTCCTAAAGTTAAATTCGACGAAGGCTTCGAAAAAACCGTTGATTGGTATCTTGCTAACGAAGAGTGGTTTAAGCATGTAACCTCTGGTGAGTATGCTGAATACTACGAAAAAATGTATGGAAACAGATAGTACTTGTGATTATTCCACTTTTTTCTGGACTCTGAAAATTATCTCTTTTTCGAGTTTTTTGTTAAAAGATTTGAGAATGAGGTAGTAGGATAATACGCAAATCACACTAACACCAACACTAAGCAATTCGTTAGCAGTAAAAGCAAAAATGACAAAAAGGATAATCAAAAGAATACACAGTGGCACAACGTAGGCCAAGATTACTGCTTTATTGCCAGCAGATGAGTCTAAAGATAGGTTTACAACTTCCCCGACAGAGTAATCTTTGGAATTCATTGTATTAACCCATATTTTTTCTTCACGGCGATCGGATGGAATACAGATGCTTTTAGCGTGGCATCCACCACACGCTGAACTTACAATTATTTCTATTAGTACTTCACCGTCTCTAATATCTCTTATGATACCTTCTTTGCAAATAGTCTCTTTTTCCCTCATAACTATTGAAATAAAAGATTAAACATCTCCTCAATCTTAGATATTGATATTATTTTCAAACCATAATCAGATATGCGTAAACCTTTAAGATTGTATTTTGAGATAAAAATTCTGTTGAATCCTAATTTGTCAGCCTCGGCGATGCGCTGAGCAATTCGCGGCACTGGACGCACCTCACCATTTAGACCAAGCTCACCTGCAAAGCAACTTTTGCTATCAATTGCAATATCTGTTGCTGAAGACAATATAGCTGCTACTATAGCCACATTTATAGCTGGATCTTCCACCCTCATACCTCCAGCTATATTAAGAAAAACATCCTTCGCCCCAAGCTTAAAACGGCAACGTTTTTCTAATATAGCCAACAACATATTCATACGACGAATATCGTAACCAGCTGCATTGCGTTGCGGTGTTCCATAAACCGCACTGCTCACCAAAGCTTGAGTTTCTATCATCATCGGTCTATTTCCCTCCAAAATACAAGCAATAGCATTACCACTAAAATCTTCTTCATGTTGCGACATTAGAATTTCTGAAGGATTTAAAACTTCTCGAAGACCATCTTGCAACATCTCAAAAATACCCAACTCGGAGGTTGAACCAAAGCGATTTTTTATACAGCGTACCATACGATAACCATAATGCCTATCGCCCTCAAATTGTAAAACTGTATCAACTATGTGTTCTAAAATTTTTGGACCCGCTAAAGTACCATCTTTTGTTATGTGGCCAATCAAAAAAACAGGACAAGCAGTGCGCTTTGCAAAATGCTGAAACTCGGCAGCGCACTCTTTGAGCTGAGAAATTGATCCAGCAGTTGACTCTATCAGCGAACTTTGCATAGTTTGAATAGAATCAACTATAACTATATCAGGATTAAGTTCTTCAATATGCTTAAAAATTTGTTGAGTATTAGTTTCTGTCAGAACATAGCAATTTGGCGCAGGTACAGCTGATATACGTGAAGCTCGCATTTTTAATTGAGACTCGCTCTCTTCGCCTGAAATGTATAAAACTTTATGAGTTGATAAAGTTAGTGCCATCTGTAATAATAAAGTCGATTTTCCAATTCCTGGCTCGCCACCTAATAGTACTATAGAACCCTTTACAATTCCTCCTCCTAAAACTCTATCAAATTCTTGAAGTCCTGTCTTTGTTCGTGGAAACTGTGTAGCTTCAATATCGTCTATAAGTTTAGGTGAACACTGCTGAACAAAAGGTGAGAACTGTCCTTTCAAAACTTTCTCGTCGCGCATTACAACCTCCTCCTCGAAAGTCCCAAATTGATTACACTCAGGACAACGACCAAGCCATTTAACCGATTGAGCCCCACAATTCTTACAATAGTATAATGTTTTAACCTTAGCCATAATAATTTTTTTCAGTATGCAAAGTTACAGATTTTTTAGTATCAAACATAAAAATTCTCTCATCTTTTATTAAAAGACAACTAATAAATCTCAAAAGTATGATATACTATATTTGCTAAAATGCTATTTTTGCACAAAATTTTAATTATGGGTAGAAGACATATATTACTATTTGCTTTAATTTCTTTGCTTTTATTTTCATTTTTTTCTTGTAAAAATAAAAATACTCCTGTAAATGTAACTAAACCAACTATTACAAAGAGACAAATTGAGAATGCTAAAAACATCAAAGTCAATATCTTAAGATACGAGCAAGACTTGTTTAAAATAGACCAGAAAAATATGGCTGCCGAGATAGCCTATCTTTATGGAAAATACCCAGATAATCTCATCTCTAATAAAGCTTGGGAGAATCAAGAAATGTTGGCTTTTTTGAAAAACTATCTAAATGATCCTACTAATAAACAACTTTACAATGATACTCAAATTAAGTATTCTGATTTATCAAAGTTTAAAAATGAGATAACTCCAGCTTTAACTCTTTATCTTACACATTTTCCAGGAGAAAGTGTTCCTGATTTCTGCACCTTAATCTCAGGTATGGACGTTCAAATGCCGTCTGTGTTTGGATATGAAAATACCATTTTTATTTGCCTTGATATGTATCTTGGAAAAGATTATAAACAATACTCCCAAGCTGGAATACCAAAATTTATCCAAGCGCACTGCGAAGAAAAATACTTGCCAACTGATTGTTTTACTAAAGTTCTTGTCTATAAACATCTTCCCGATAAGACCTTAGTTTCTCTTTTAGACAACATCATTGATGCTGGAAAAAAAATCATGTTCACACAAACAATGTTTCCAACATATAGCGAACAAGATCTGTTAGGTTACAGTAAAGAACAATTTCAGTGGGCCACTAAACACGAATCTGCTGTGTGGCATTTCCTTATTGAGAAAAATTTACTCTATGATAAGAGTGATGATGTTACACGAAGAATGATTGATGAAACGCCTTTTACTCGCGATTTTGGTAATAATTCTCCAGGTAGAATTGGTTGGTATATTGGTTATCAAATCGTTAAAAGCTATATGAGAAACCATCCTGGAACTACCTTAAATGATTTATTGAAAATGTCTGATAGTCAAAAATTTCTTAAAGACTCTAGTTATAAACCAGAATGAGAATAAGATTATCAACAATTTTTATTTGATAATATTTTGAAAATATATTGTAAAAATATAATTAAATTTATTATTTTTGCAGTAAACTTAAAAATTAACTAATTATGTCAGGTATTAACAAAGTAATCTTGGTGGGGCATTTAGGACGCGACCCCGAAGTAAGAACATTCGAAAATGGAAGCAAACGTGCGAGTTTTTCTTTAGCAACATCCGAATATAGGAAAGATAAAGAAGGGAACCGCATCGAACAAACAGAATGGCACAACATCATTTGTTGGCGAAACTTAGCAGAAAATGCTGAAAAATATTTATCGAAAGGAAAAATGTTGTATATTGAAGGGAGGTTGAGAACTAGAAATTGGGATGATGCAAATGGTACTAAACATTATATCACAGAAGTGGAAGCTAACACTTTCACGATTCTATCACCTAAGAGCGGTGAAGCACCTACTGTTACTCAATCTAATAATAATGGTGCCACTCCACCACCTCCTATGCCACCAGAAAGCACTCAACCTGAAGAAAATTTTTCCGATGATTTACCGTTTTAATAAGAGGAGGGTGGCTAATATGTAGTCATCCTCTTGTTTTTTTCATTCGCTCCCTTTTCTTGCAACAAAAGTGTATATTTGCAGCCGTATTAAAACTTAATGAGAAAAAGAGACTTTTTATATTTAATTGCAAAATTTAGACGAATTATCCTAAAACACTTATCAGGCAAGACCGTTGTATTGGTTTTGAGTATCATAATAGGAATTTTAGGTGCAGCGGCGGCGATTATCATTAAAAATCTTTTGCACTTTACAACAAGAATATTAAGTAATGCATTCCCTGTTGCAGAAATAAATTATCTTTATTTGATTTTTCCACCGATAGGGATTTTCCTTACGGTTATATTTGTTCGGCGCATAGTGAAAGACAATATTAGTCATGGAGTGAGCATCGTCTTAAAATCTATCTGTAAAAATGATGGAAAATTGAGGCTTCATAATGTATATTCTTCTATGGTTGCGAGTGCTATTACCGTTGGCTTCGG
>CADBTU010000121.1 GCA_902797625.1 uncultured Bacteroidota bacterium
ACGACCGCAAACAGTATATATTGAATCTGCCTTTATATAAGCGTTTTCTAAAGAGCTACGCTCTACAGAGAGAACTTTATCGTCTGATTTTGTGGATTTTTTGCAGGAAATAAAAGCTGCGGAAAGAAGAATAATCAACAGTAATTTCTTCATTTTATCTTTTGGTTTTATATGCTGGTTTAACCTTTCCACCTGCAATATCGTTAAGTTTTCGTTTAAGAACCATTTTTTTTATTTGCGGAAGATTATCAGTAAACACCTTTCCTTCAAGATGGTCATATTCGTGTTGAATAATGCGAGCGAGTATTCCGTTTATATCAGATTCGTGAAATTCACCCTTTTCATCATAGTATTCAATGTGAATATCTGATTTTCTAACAACATCTTCACTTATTTGTGGAAGACTAAGGCAACCTTCAGATAATGTAAAATCAGAACCAAAACGCTCTGTAATAATAGGATTGATAAAAACACCCTTAAATGGTTCGTGTTCTGGGTAAATCTCCTTATATGGTGTTGAATCTATTACAAACACACGTATAGATTTTCCTACTTGCGGAGCAGCGAGCCCAACTCCTTCCGCATGATACATAGTATCGAACATATCCGCAATAAAATTGCTTAAATTCTCATCTGTAAGTTCTACCTCTTTTGCTGTTTTTCTAAGAACAGGTTCCCCATATAAATAAACTGGTAAAATCATATTTCAGTGCTTCTTTGTTTCAAAATGTCTTGTTGTTCAAGATAAGATTGCAAAATAATTGCAGCACTCATCTTATCAATTAATGACTTATCTTTCCTGTCTTTTTTCTTAATTCCCATATCAAGAATTGTTTGAAAAGCTATCCTTGATGTAAAACGTTCATCCATTCTTTCTAACATAGTATTTGGAGAAATTTTAGGCAACTCTTTTTTTAATCTGTTCACGAATGGGTCAATATATCTACTTGACTCGGATGGAGTATTATTGAGTTTTAATGGTTCTCCAACTACAATAACAGATACATTTTCTGCTTGTAGATAATTTTTGAGAAAATCAAACGCTTGCGCTACAGGTACAGTTTCTAAAGCGTACGCGCATATTTGTAGCTCGTCTGTAACAGCAAAGCCTACGCGCTTCTGACCGTAATCTATTGCAAGAATTCTTCCCATCTCAAAAAATTGGCTGCAAAGATACACTTTTTAGACAAAAATCCTGTTGGCTATTATAAGTAAGTTATAGTACATTTCACATTGTTTAATTGTTTAACAAACAACATTTTGGGCGATGATTGGAACAAGCCTATCTATATCGCCAGCGCCTACTGTTAGAAGAATTTCTGATTTATTTTCTCGAAGATATTTTATTAGTTCATCTTTTTGGAGAAATATTTTATCTTCAACATTAACTTTTTTTAACAAAAATTCAGAATTTATACCCTCAATAGGTGCTTCTCGAGCAGGATAGATAGGAAGCAATATAACTTTATTTAGCAACTCAAGTGCTCGGGCAAATTCGTCAGCAAAATCCCTAGTTCTGGAAAACAAATGAGGTTGAAAAATTCCTGTAATTTTTTTATCTGGGTATAATTGACGTACTGCGCTAAAAAACGAACTCATTTCCTGAGGATGATGCGCATAGTCGTCAATAAAAACAAAATCATCATTTTTAACTATATACTCAAATCTTCTCTTAACCCCAAGAAATGAGAAGGTTTTTTGAGAAACAACTTCTTGTATATCTAAATCTATACTATCTAAGTTTGTATTACTTGTGATTCTTTTTTCTAAAATAAAGGCAAAAATTGATGCAACTGTATTAAGAATATTATAATCACCACGTAATGTTGTTTTAAGATTATTTAACTCAACAAATGGGGTATGTAAATCAAATTTTGTAAAATTTTCACCATGGCGGATGTTATAAGGATAACAATCACAAGATTTAGAGAATCCATAAATGTATTTATTTTTTTTAGCAATAAATTTAGACACATTTTCTTCTATTATTAGGTTCTCCGATTGGTTTGCAAATTGTTGAAAGGCATCGTATAATTTAGTTTCGTTTTCATATATATCCAAATGATCTGCATCCATTGAGGTTATTATCGCAATATTTGGATGTAAAGTAAGAAAAGAACGGTCGAACTCATCAGCTTCAACGACAGCAATTTTATGTGCATAATCCTTTATAATATCATAGCAATAGTTATCATTCAGATTTTTAGAAATACCTCCTATAAAAGCGAGAAATGTATCAGTGCCTTTATGAAAAAGATGTGAAGTCATTGAGGTTGTTGTGGTTTTCCCGTGCGTACCTGCAACAGCTATTGTAAAAAATTCATCAGTAATCATCCCTAAAACTTGTGAGCGTTTAAACATAGGAATGTTTTTCTGGATAAAATATTGAAATTCAGAAAATTCGGAATGTATAGCAGGAGTATAAACCACAAAATCTATATCATTTGGGATTGAATTCACATCTGGTTGATAATGAATATTTGCTCCTTTTTGAATTAACATCTCTGTTATAGGAGAGGGTGTTAAGTCGTATCCAAAAACATCATATTGGTTTTGCATAAAATATTGAGCCAATGCACTCATTCCGATACCACCTATACCTATGAAGTATATTTTTTTATTTTTCATATATCAAGAATACAGTTCTACGATTTTTCGCTCTACCCAATTCTGTGCTATTGGAAGCTATAGGCATTGTTCTACCATAACCTTTATATCTGAGTCTATCAGCAGAAATTCCGTGTTCTACCACATAATCATAAACCGATTTAGCTCGTCGTTCAGAGAGCAAAAGGTTATCGGCGTCGCGACCAATATTATCTGTATGCCCCTGAATTTCAACTTTTACAGTTGGATTCTCTTTCAAAAACTCAATAAATAAATTCAATAAAGTTTTTGATTCTTGCGTTAAATTATAATCGTTAGTTTGGTAATAAATATCTCTAAGATCACAAATCTTTCCAACTTGAACAGACTTCACTTCAGCGTCTTTTTCAACAATATTATCAGTGATATTTTCAGGAGTAATAATCTGTGTATCAAAAGAGTAACCTTCCTTTTTAACGTTTAATATAAGTGGTTGAGGATTTTCTTTATTGACTTCAGCAGCAACTGCATAATTACCAGAATTGGCACTAACAACTCCAGTAGAGACAACATTAGAATTAGTATCGCGAATTTCTACTACAGCATTTTCAAGATTGCCTTCATCAATAGAAACTTTACCTTTAACGATTACCATTGTATGAGGACGAGCCTCTTCATACAGTTCAAATTGATAAATATTCCAATCTTTTTCTCCATAATTATTTGAAGAAAAATATCCCGTTTTACCATCTAAACTAACAAAAAAGTCAACTTCATCATTTTCAGTATTTATTGGATAACCTATATTTTTAGGTATTGACCAGCGTTGCTTAGAATCTAATTTAGAATAAAAAACATCTTGTCGGCCAAGTCCATCGTGGCCATTTGAAGAAAAGTAAAGGGTTTTACTATCGGTATGCAGGAATGGAGAACGTTCATTTTTATCGGTATTTATAGTAGAGCCGAGATTCACGGGGTCGCGCCATGAGCCGTCAGCATTACGTTGAGAAAACCAGATATCAGAACCTCCGAAGCCACCAGGACGGTCGCTTGCAAAAAAGAGCATTTTCCCATCGGAGCTCAACGAGGGTTGAGATTCCCATGAATCTTTACGGTTTATCTTGCCTGGTATCGGTTTAGGTTCGGTCCACTCTCCATCCTTAAACTCTGAAAAATAGAGATCATAGTTGGGATACTGACTATTTTGTAAATTAACGGTATGACGCTGGGTAAAAATCAACAAATCGTTCGTAAGATTTATGGTTGGACTCCCCTCTCCTTCTGATTTATTGAAAGGATATGGTAGATTATCACCAATATTAAAGTTCTTGCCAGATTTCTCAGCTATACTAAAAAACTCTTTATATTCTCCTCCGTTGGCAAAAGGATTAGAAGATGTAATATATTTACGTCTTGTGAAATAAAAAAATGAACCATCAGGAGAAAGTGTGCCAAGATATTCATCATCAGAAGTCGAAATATTTTGAACAGGTTTGGGGTCAAAAGGAACTTTATTACTTAGAATATCAATATAAAACTTCGATTTTCTAAGTATCAATTCTGCTTCTTTTATTTTTTCGGCATCTTTCTCATTTTGAAATAGATCTGAATTATCCACAATAATTCTTGCAAACTTCTCTGCTTCAACAAATCTCTCATTGAAATATGCTAATCGTGCAGCATACAAATTGCAATAAGGTCTATAATAAGGACATACTTCAAACATTCTATTGAAAGCTGCTAAAGCTTTATCTATATCCGATTTATCACTCTTCTTAGAGAGAAACTGATTATCAGCAAGAGGAAGATAATATCCTAAAGCGTAATAGTAATTAACTTCAAGATATTCAGGATGTTCGGCAAGAATATCTTCGTAAATTTCAAAAGCATCTGCTTTCTTTCCAGATTTTTGAAAATCGCGAGCCTTTTTGAAAAGCTTTTCGCTATTCTTATCCATAGTTTGCTCACAAGGGTCTCCATCTTGCGCGACAGCCGTGCAAAAAGTAAACAATAAAAGATGGATAAGAAATATTTTACGAATATCCATTATTAGTTTTCTTTGCCAGCAGTTTCTGCAGCTTCTATAATCTTAATAAACTCATCAGCTTTGAGCGAAGCACCTCCAATAAGACCACCATCTACATCTGGTTGCGAAAAAATATTCAATGCGTTAGAAGCATTGCAACTTCCACCGTAAATAATATAAGTGTAAAAAGCAACCTCTGTACCAAATTTTCTCTCAATCAAAGAACGAATAAAACTCATCATTTCTTGAGCTTGAGCTGGTGTAGCTGTTTCGCCTGTTCCAATTGCCCATATAGGTTCGTAGGCAATAATAGTGCGCTCCATTTGTTCTGGTGTAAGCTTATAGATTGTTGCCTCTATCTGTTTCTGCACAACATCAAAATGGTTTCCAGATTTTCTTTCATCAATATTTTCACCACAACACATCACTGGAATAAGTTGTTGATTAAGTAGCTGAACCATCTTTTTTAGAACAATATCATCTGTTTCACCAAAATATTTTCTACGTTCTGAATGTCCAACAATACAGAAATCAACATCCATATTAGCAAGCATAGAAGCAGAAACTTCACCTGTGTAAGCACCATTGTCATATTCGCTAACATTTTGAAGTCCAGCATAAAACTTGCTATCTTCAAGAGAAGCATGGTCTGTAACGAGTTCTGCGTATATGGCAGGTGGACAAAGAACCACCTCGGTGTCAAGTTGATAATCTGACAAAGACTCTTCAATATCAGTGATAAGTTGCTCAGCTTCGTCGAAGCTATTATTCATTTTCCAATTTCCGATAACGATTTTTGATTTACTCATAATACTTTCTATTTTTCTTATTTACAACAAGTTACAGTATAACAGATTACTTATCGCAAGATTTGCGAATTTACATTTTTTCCTATAAAACAGTGATAAATTAATATTGATTTGAAAATTAAAAAAAATCGCGCCATATTAGCACGATTTTTTCGATATAAGAACAAAAATTTCTTAATACTCGTCCTCGTTGAAGAAGAAATCATCTTTAGATGGATAATCAGGCCAAATATCCTCTATAGAGTCGTATGTTTCTCCCTCATCGTCTATTTCCTGAAGATTTTCAATAACTTCAAGTGGAGCACCTGATCGTACGGCGTAATCTAAAAGTTCATCGCGAGTAGCAGGCCAAGGCGCATCTTCTAATCGTGTAGCTAATTCTAATGTCCAATACATAGTTGTAAATTATTAACGGTACCTAATTTGCGGCGGCAAAAATAAAAATAAATTTTCACAAATACAAAAAAAAACCACTAATTTAACTATTTGATTTATAGTATATTTCAGGAATATTGCTTTTTTTATGAAAAAATCGCGCTAAAATAAAGAAATAATCAGATAGTCTATTCAGCAAATTTTGCACCTCATTGTATTGAGAATTATTATGAAGAATCTCACATACCAATCTTTCAGCTCTTCTGCAAACAGTCCTACAAACGTGTGTATCGGAGATAAGTTTGTTACCTTGAGGTAATATAAATCCTCTCATCGGAGGA
Source organism: uncultured Bacteroidota bacterium (assembly GCA_902797625.1). Lineage (GTDB taxonomy): Bacteria > Bacteroidota > Bacteroidia > Bacteroidales > WCHB1-69 > F23-D06. Next base: position 6,138 of record CADBTU010000121.1, read on the forward strand.
AGTTCAACCGATAATTTATCTATTTCGGATTCAATTTTCTTTGTAAAATCCGATAAATGAGAAATATCCCAATATTTATCCCATTTCCTTATAGGAGTAGCTAACATACCTCCAACAACAAATAATTCGTTTTGAATTTCTGTAAGAAATTCACTATTAAATTGCGAAATAACAACACCTAAAAAGGAATTTAATTCATCAACTGTGCCATAAGCGTGGAGCAAAACATCACTCTTTGACACCCTTGAACCATCTGATAATGAAGTACTTCCATCATCTCCTGTGCGAGTATAAATTTTCATTTCTTTTTTTTTGCGAAAGTAATAAAAATAATTCTATCTTTGCAACCGTAAAAATGGAAGTCTCCTTAGCTCAGCTGGTAGAGCAATTGACTCTTAATCAATGGGTCCAGGGTTCGAGTCCCTGAGGGGACACAGAAGCGGCTGAAAGGCCGCTTTTTTTTGTCCTTGTCACGAAGTTAAAGGATGAGGTTCAGGAGAGGTTGGCGTCGTCGGTGGCGGTCAGTGTCTAACGACATTCCAGACCACTATTGGCTGGAGATAATGTGCATCGTTATGAAACTATTACATGGAGTCGATATATTGACATAGATGATGTCAGTAAAAGTAACTATGAGAAGCCAAAGATTCTTATTCGACAATTAGGTTCTTGTATCAATGCAACTTTAGATTTAGATGGGTGTATCACCTTGCAATCAATTTACAATTTGGCTTTGCAAAAGGGTAATGTCAATACTTTAAAATATATACTTGGACAACTCAACTCAAAATTATATGATTTCATATACAATAAAGTTTCGGGAGATAAACAAACTTTCAACCGTTCAGCGAGTCAAGAAGGCGTTTGGTCTATAGAAGAGGTCTGTTCTGCTAATTCTCCAACAGGTAATCACACACATTCAT
>CADBTU010000122.1 GCA_902797625.1 uncultured Bacteroidota bacterium
ATCGCGGTCTCGCACAACCTATCAATACAACCATCAACGAACAAGGACAAATTTGTGTGGAAGTACACGTGGCTTCTGATGGGCACGTTTTAGACGCCCGCGTAATCAATAACTCAAAATATAAAACTACCATATCTAATAGAAACGCACAGCAACAATGTGTATCTCGCGCTAAACAAGCTATTTACCACCCTGGAAAAGAAGAACTTCGCATTATTATTTTCTCCTAATCCCATATTCTTAACAATGAAAAGTTACAACCAGATTCTGGAGGAAATCTTCTCCGCTTATCCAATGTATCATAAAGTTGGTAGCAAAGCATATAAGGAAGGACTTGAAAACATTGAAGAACTGCTTGCTGTAATAGATAATCCCCATAAGAAACCGCATTTTATTCACGTGGCTGGAACTAATGGAAAAGGTTCTGTTTCTGCTATTTTGGCTTCTTTTTTTCAGGAACTTGGTTATAAAACAGGATTATTTACGTCGCCTCATCTTGTGGATTTTCGAGAACGTATTCGCGTGAACGGTGAGATGATATCTGAAGAGGATGTTATTCGCTTTTTTGATAAATATCAGAAAAAATTCTCCCATATAGAACCCTCATTTTTCGAGATTACCACTGCTCTCGCATTTTACCATTTCTCTGTTCAAAATGTCAATATAGCAATTATTGAAGTAGGTCTCGGAGGTCGCCTTGACGCAACAAACGTTGTTAATCCGTTAATATCTGTAATCACAAACATCTCTTTAGAACACACTCAAATGCTGGGCAATACAATTTCTGAAATTGCCCGTGAAAAAGGTGGGATTATCAAACATAAAACTCCCGTAATCGTTGGCGAATATCATCCTGAAAGTTTTCCAATTTTTGAAGATATGGCTACAAAACTTGACGCTCCTTTATTTCTCGCTGACCAAAATTACTCTATTTGTGGAGATTATAAGATGAAAAACATCGAAATATCTGATGAGAATGGAGTTCTTTGCTCTATAAATGATAATCCTCTTCGTGGCGATTATCAACTTAAAAATATAACCACAGCCTATCAAACTATAGAAGTTGCTAAATTTTTGCTAAACATACAAGAAAATATATTTGCAAATGCTGTTAAAAATGTTGTTAAAAATACACATTTTCGAGGTCGGTGGCAAATTCTTGCGCAAAATCCTCTAACAATATGCGATGTAGCGCACAACCCCGCGGGAATTGCCTACGGAATGACTAACATCGACAAAGAAAAAATCAATGAAAATTCAAATATTAACGTTGTATTTGGAATGGTTAAAGATAAGGACATTGACAATATTGTAAAACTACTTAACCCCAATTTCAAATATTACGTTTGCTGTGCAAAGATTGAACGCTCCCTCAATCCCGATGTCTTAACCAATAAAATGAAAATAAATAAATTAGACTGTAAAACATATCAATCTGTAGAAAAAGCCTTAGCTGCTGCAAAAAATAATTCATCGCAAAATGATGTTATCTTCATAACAGGCAGCTGCTTTGTTGTGGGTGAAGCCTTAGAATTTTTCCTGTAAAATGAACACTTTCGCATAACCTACAACAACTCTGTTTTTACAGTAGATTCTAAAATTATAAAAAAAAAGTCAAATATCTACTATCGTAACAAAATAAAAATATATCTTTGCAGGTATCTATTTTCATTTAAATGCTATCATATACATTTTAATGAAATTTGTTAATTTTATACTAAAATACTACAAAAGCAAAGATGAGTTACATATCGTTTGATAAAGAAGAGTTAGTAAATATTGAATATTCAAAAGAGAGAGAATTGTTGAGATGCAGTCAAACAGGTTCATTCGCTTCTACTACACTATGCGGTTTGAACACTCGTAAATATCATGGTCTTTTTATAGTTCCTCAAGATAGTATTGATGGAGAACAACACGTATTAGTTTCGAGAATAGACGAAAATATTGTTGTTAACGATATGGATTTTCACCTTGGAATACATCAATTCAAAGGAAATGTAATAGATCCTAAAGGCAATAAATATTTACAAGGATTTTCAGCTGATGGAGTTCCTGTTTACAACTTTAGAGTTGGAAAATTCAACTTCACTAAATCCATTATTTTTCAACGAGATAACGATAGACTTCTTATAAAATATACATTTTTAGACGACATTGAGGGGGTTAGCATACAGATTGATCCTCTTTTAGCCTTTAGAAGAATTCACAATTTAACTCATGCAAACCATAACGCCAACATCAATTTTGAAACCGTTAGTAATGGTGTGGGATTCTGCATGTACGAAAGATACACTCCTGTATATTTTCAATTTTCGGAGAATACTGATTACAAACACGCTCCTAATTGGTATTATAATATTGAATATAGCGAAGAGTTAAAACGCGGCTACGATGGAGTTGAAGATTTATGGCATCCTGGTACTTTCACAATAAAAATTAAAAATAAAGAGTTATACCTCTGTATCGGAACCTATCCTATTGACACCGATTCGCTTGCAGACATTTACTCTAAAGAGTTAAACAATCATACTGCTCGTTCTTCTTTTCCTAATTGTTTAAAAAATGCTGCAGAACAATTTATAATAAAACGTAATGGAAAAACAGATATTATTGCTGGTTATCCGTGGTTTGGAAGATGGGGACGCGACACTTTTATTGCTCTGCCTGGATTAACACTTGCTTTAGGAAAATTCGATCTCTTTGAAGAGATTGTTGACAGCATGTTGTCGGACCTTAAAGATGGATTATTTCCAAATATTGGTGCTGGCTCTACTGCAAGTTACAACTCTGTTGACGCACCATTGTGGTTTATAAGAAGTTTACAGATATATAGCGATTTCATCAATAAACCTAAAAAGGTTTGGACAAAATACAGTGAAGTGCTAAAACAAATTCTGCAAGCTTACCGCAATGGTACTATGAACAATATAAAAATGCTTGAAAACGGTTTGATTTACGCTGGCGGTGAAGGTTTAGCTCTTACATGGATGGATGCCGTAGTTGATGGTCAGCCTGTAACAGCACGCACTGGATGTCAAGTTGAAATCAACGCTTTGTGGTATAATGCAATAAAATTTTGCCTTGATTTGGCTCGTGTTTGTCATGACAAAGATTTTATAGTTGAATGGGAACCTATCTCTATCAATTTCCCAGCTACATTTAAAGATACATTCTGGTCAAAAGAGTTGGGATACCTTGCAGACTATGTTGATGGCGACTATAAAAACTTTCAGGTTCGACCAAATATGTTAATAGCAGCGTCATTACCGTTTGCGCCTATCAGCGAAAAAATCAGACAACTAATACTTAAAATAACTACTGAAGAACTATTGATAAGTAAAGGTATCCGCACTTTATCACCAAAAGACCCAGACTATAAAGGTCATTATACTGGAAACCAGACAGAACGCGATAGGGCGTATCATCAAGGAACTGCTTGGCCGTGGCTACTCTTCCCTTATACCGACTGTCTGATAAAGGTTCATCCAGAAAGCGCAGCTGATATTCTACAGCAAAAATTCTATCTTTTTGATAGTTGTATGAAAACATACGGAATCTCCACAATTGCAGAAATTGCGGATGGAGATCCTCCATTTAAACCTAATGGATGTATATCGCAAGCATGGAGTGTTGCAGCACTGCTATATATGAAATGGAAAATTGACCAACTAAAAAAATAATAATTGAAGAAATATCATTGTTATGCCAATTAAAGTACTAATGTTCGGATGGGAATTTCCCCCACACATCTCTGGCGGATTGGGAACTGCCTGCTATGGTCTAACTAAAGGCTTGGCTCTCAATGGTGTGCAGGTAACTTTCGTTATGCCAAAAGCCTCAGGTGATGAGGATACATCTTATGTTAAGATTGTTAACGGCAGCAACATTGAATTCGACCCTCGAAACTCTCTTCTAACTAACTCAGAGTTAACTTCTTATATTCAAGTTAATAGCAAACTCATTCCTTACATTGGATTAGACGACTACTATAACATAATAAATCAGATTGAAAGCGGTGTTTTCGAAATATCAGAAGGAGATAAACGCAAGTACATCTTTTCTGGAAAATATGGTCCTAATCTTATGCAAGAGGTTAATCAATATGCAACAATTGCCGCTGAGATAGCAAAAAAAGAAAACTTTGACATTATCCACGCACACGACTGGCTAACTTATAATGCAGGAATAGCTGCAAAACGTGCAACAGGTAAGCCTTTAGTTGTTCATATCCACGCAACAGAATTTGACCGTTCGGGTGAGAACTACAACGACATTGTCTATAATATGGAAAAGGAGGGTATGATGTTTGCTGATAAAGTATGTGCAGTCAGCGACTTAACTAGAAACATCGTTATCAATAGATATGGTATTCCTGCTGAAAAAGTTATTACTCTCCATAACGCTGTTGAACCAAATAATAAAGAAATTAAGCGACATAAGTTCGTATCTGAAAAAATCGTTACTTTTTTAGGTCGTGTAACTTTTCAAAAAGGGCCAGACTATTTTGTGGAAACCGCAAAACGTGTTCTTGAACTTGACCCCAATGTGCGATTTGTTCTTGCTGGTGATGGAGATATGATGCCACGAATTATTGAGCGAGTCGCAGAATTAGGCATATCCGATAGATTTCATTTCACTGGCTTCTTGCGCGGTGATGACATAGATACGATGTTCGGCATGAGCGATGTTTATGTTATGCCGTCAATATCAGAACCTTTTGGAATTTCTCCTTTAGAGGCTATGCGCGCACGAGTTCCCGTTGTTATCTCAAAACAATCTGGCGTTTCTGAAGTTCTAACTCACGCAATTAAAGTTGATTTTTGGGATATTGACGCCACGGCAGATGCTATCTATGGGCTTCTTCACTACCCTGCCCTCTCTAAACTATTTGCCGAAAAAGGTGCAGCTGAAGTTGACCGCCTAAAATGGGAAAACGTAGCAAAAAAATTATTAAAAATTTACGAAAAAACTCTTCATTATGAATAATATTTGCTTCCATTTTCAAATTAGCCAGCCTTTTCGTCTGCGCACTTATAGGTTCTTCGATATAAATCAAAATCATAACTATTACGACGATTTTCAGAACCAATATCTCACTCGCAGATTAGCAGAACGATGCTATATTCCTGCTAATAAAATGCTTTTGGAAATAATTCGAAATAACCCTGGAAAATTCAAAGTAAGTTTTAGTTTATCAGGAAGTTCTATATCACTTTTCAATAATTATTGCCCTGAAGTCATCTATAGTTTCAAAGAACTTATTGATACTGGTTGTGTTGAAATTACAGGAAATACATTCACTCATAGTTTGGCATCTTTACACAACGAAAGTGCTTTTTTAGAACAAGTTCGCCTCCAAGAGCAGCTTCTTAAAGACACTTTCGGAGTTAAACCAATATCTTTTTGTAACACCGAGATAATATACTCCGATGAGATTGGAGAATGGCTTGGAAACGCTGGCTATCGCGTAATACTAACCGAAGGTGCAAGGCATATTCTCGGCTGGAAAAGCCCCACATATCTCTATTGTAATCCTTACCAAACTGATGTAAAACTCTTGCTTCGTTCTTATCAACTTTGCGACGACATAACACTACGCTTCGCTGATAAAAGCTGGGATATGTATCCATTGACTGCTGACAAATATCTGAAATTTATCGATAATTGCCATCGAGGAAACGAAAACCCTCTGATAAATCTTTTCTGGGATTACGAAACTATTGGCGAACATTATGCTGCAGATACTGGAATTTTTGAATTTTTCAAAGATTTAGTTGGAAGATTGATAAGAGATGAAAATTATAAATTCATATTGCCTAAAGATGTTCTTAACCTTGATATGAGTCCTTCTACTATGCACGCGCCTTGGGCAATCTCTTACTCTGGAGAAGAAAAAGATACTAACGAATGGCTCGGAAACGAACTTCAAAAAGAGGCTTTTGAACAACTATTCAAACTTGAAGAACTCTATAATAAGTCTGAAAATAAAAATGCTAAAATAGCTTGGTTAAGACTTCAAGCCGCTGATCATTTTAATTTTATGAGTTCTAAATGGTTTAAACATCGTTCTGTGAAGAGAAATTTTGATGTTTATACTTCTCCTTATCAGGCTTTTATAAACTATATGAATGTTCTTAATGATGTAAAATTACAATTAGAAGAAAGAATTAGTAACTAATGCTTATCAACAAATTATCAGAATATAAAGTATATCTTGCATCAAAGTCGCCCCGTAGAAAAGAACTACTCTCTGGTATGGGCATTGATTTTGAAGTTATAAATACAGAAGTTGAAGAAACTTATAATCCTAATGACCGCCCACATGAGATAGTAATGAAACTTTCAAAGTTAAAAATGTCTCCAATAAAGTTCGAGAATTATCCTGAAAAAACAATTTTTATAACGTGCGACACTATAGTGGTTGTAAATGGTGAAATTGTAGGGAAACCACACGACAAAACTGATGCAATGAGAATGCTTAAAAATCTATCTGGCAACTCTCACACTGTATATAGTGGCATAACAGTCGCTACTTGTAAAAAACAGCTCACTGATTTCCGCACCACAGAGGTTGTTTTTGAGAAACTTAGTGATGAAATGATTGATTATTATATTGAAAAATACAAACCATACGACAAAGCAGGCTCATACGGTGTACAAGAGTGGATAGGATATGTTGGCATCCGCGAGGTTTATGGTTCATTTTACAACGTTATGGGACTTCCCACAAGACTTTTATGGCAAATGCTTGAGGAAGTTTGTGTATAAAAATTAAATACAAACCAAATAATTTAATAAGATTTATACAATATGAAAAAACTTACATTCCCTTTAGTGCCTAACTTTCTTCTTGGAGTAGCTGGAGGTTTACAATTTCTTTCTTTTAAGAAAGCAGCTAAAAATCCTCGTAAGTCTCAAGAAAAAACGCTTCGTGGCATTCTCGAATTTGCAAAAGATACAGATTTTGGTAAGAAACATCATTTTGGTGAAATATTAAAAGCAAAAGATGATATAGAACTCTATAATTTATATCAAAAACACGTATCTCCTAACGATTATGAAGATTTACGCCCAATGATAGAACGTCACAAAAATGGAGAATCTGATGTTTTATTTCCTGGAAAACCTGCGTTATACGCAACAACTTCAGGCACCACAAAAGAACCTAAATGGATTCCAATAACTACACATTATCTAAAAGATGTTTATGGAAAAATGAACAAAGCATGGTTATATACTATGATTCGTAATAGAAGATTGGTTTTTGCAGGCAAATTGGTGAGTATTGTTGGAAAAGTTGTTGAAGGTTACGCACCTGATGGTACAATTTGTGGCTCTATATCAGGATTTGCTCAACGAGACTGCCCTGAGTTTGTAAAAAAATTGTCGCCTTATCCTTTTACTATTTATGAAATTGAGGACTATACCGCAAGATACTACTCTATAATGCGTTTTGGAATTGAACACAATACAACTCTAATAATAACAGCTAATCCGTCAACTATTGTTGAGATGCAAAATAATGTGAATGAGTATTTCGACAAATATGTAGAAGATATTGAAAAAGGTACTTTAACCACCGATATTGACGTTCCAGAAAGGATTCGTGAATCTTTCAAGCCATACATAAAACCTAATCCTGAGCGCGCAGCCGAATTACGTGCATTGAAAGAAAAATATGGCTCAGTACTTCCAAAACACTATTGGCCAGATTTTCAAGTTTTGAACACTTGGCGGTGCGGTAATACAAAAATATATATCGATAAATTCAAAGATTCGTTTCCAGAACAGATGTTTCATCAAGAGTTTTCGTATTATTCTACAGAGTGTCGTTTTGGTTTAGTTATTGATGACACTGTAAACACAATACCTTGCTCACACATGCATTATTTTGAATTTGTGGCCGAAGAAGATATGTACAAACCTGATGAAGAAAAACGCTTTGTTCAGCTACACGAACTTGAAAATGGTAAACGCTACATTACATACGTAACAACATACGCTGGTCTTTACCGTTATAACATGAACGATTTAATAGAAGTGGGTCCAACCTATTGGGGAACTCCTTCCATACATTTAATTCAAAAAGTTAACGGAATTGTTACTATGACTGGCGAGAAATTGCACGAGCGACAGTTTATTGATGCTGTTCGTACTGTTGAAAAGGAGATGCAAATGCCATTAAAATTCTTTATCGGCTTCGCTGATTTAGATGTTTCTGCTTATAAATTTTACTATGAATTTGCTGATTTAAATACTCCACAAGAAAAAGCTGAAACTTTTACTATTAGAGTTGATGAAGTTCTTAAAGAATATAATCAAGAATATAAGTCAAAACGCGATTCTTTGAGAATTAAAGACCCTATAACATACCGACTTAAGAATAATTCATTTGAAACCTTTAAAGCTGAATGTATAGCTGAGGGTAAACGCGATGGGCAATTTAAACTCAACCTTCTGCTTCAAGACGAAGTACGCCACGAAAAATTCAAACGCCTTATTATTGAGTAATTTAATGTGTTAGAATAAAGTTTTACTATTAAAATTGAAGGCTGTTTTTTTAATAAATTCAGCCTTCTTGCATATTATAGGTTAGCTTGAGAATTATCTTTTTCTATTCTCTGTAATCTATACTGACTAATACCAAAAAAAATCTATTTTTTCAGTAATACATTTTGTTAAAAAAATGTAATTTTGCAGAGTTTTTATTTTCCTATCAAAAAAGGACGTCTCATTTATGAATAAATTAAACAAATCGACTTTAAGAAAAATCTATTTCCTGTGTTTTTGTATGTTTGTAACATTGCAAACTTTCTCAAAAACTTATACAAGCAAATCCAACGAGATTAGTATTACAATCAACAATTTCAGGGCCAATCCTGCAACTGTTTTGTCTCATGAAGATGTGTCTCTTTATTTTTACTATACATTTTCTCTTACTACAAATGCAGAATCTCGATGGTTCAAAACAAATGACTCAATAATCATTGAAACTAATTTCGATAATCTTTTAATTAACGATAGTCTTGAAGCAACATTAATCTACGATAATTCTGGAACTTTGCTCGGAAAGGTTGTTTTCATAGACAATAAAATGATATACATTGTATCATCTGAATGCGAAGAGCAACATTACGCTTCGTTATTTGGTGAAATTCATACTAAAAAGAATTACTCGGCTCCATACGTTACAACTTCTACTAACTATACTTTAAAAATTGAAAACCAAACAACAACTCTTACTGTAAATACATTGCCTGTGCAACTGAAAGTTACTTCTACAGGCTTGGGGGTTACTACTTGGTCGTCAACATCGTCTATTAACTCTACTATAGTTTTATCTGAAAACGAAAGTATAACAATAACTGCTACACCTAATGTTGACACAAATCTCCATTTTATAAATCTTGGTTTAGCAAATGGAGAATCAATATCTCTTTGGGATACCAAAACAAAAGATGCACAAACCGTTATTATCTCATATTCAGACCTTCTGCCTGGCGTTAATACAGTAAAGGTTAGATACTCAGACCGAGCCATCGAATTTGTTACAGGTAACTGGGGACAGGTAGATTCCAGAACTATTTTTTTGAAAGATGTGTGGGGTATAGATAATATTGGAGGATTGCCATCAGCTAACAACGATATTTACATAAATGAGAATACAATAGGACAATTATACAACTCTTGTGGAACCAATGTTAACGAAAACAACCTTATTACTAATGTTTTTTTCGAGGACTCTATTCCAGGTAACGAAGAGGTTTCTTTGTACGGTGGAGTATTTAGCATTTTTGCTGTTTTACCGTGGTACGAAGTTGCTGACAATGGCTGCTATAAAGCTTTTAATCCCGAACGAGGTCGTTTAGGAAATCATTCTTCAAGAACAGGGGCTGCTGGACAAACAAACTTGATAACAGAAGGTTTGCTTACAAAAATTCAACAAACATCAACCGATACAAAGGAAAGTTTTAGAGAACGTGTAAAAAACACTCCTCTGTCGTACGGTGTTTATAATGACCCTGAAACTTTTTCTATCTTTTTATATGCAAATCTTGGTTCTCCTGGCGACCCTAATGGACCTGGCTTTAAATGCACAGATCTTTGGCCGAGTGTTATGGCAAGCGACCCCGTCTTGAATCAAATAAATGGCAACACTAACTGTGTAAAAGGTAAAGTTCAATATTTCAGAATTAGATTTTATGCCCAGTATAGAAACAAATATACAACTTGCTATAAAAATTCGGCATACCTTTCATACAATTATGCAACAAAAGAAGGTGGTGTTGATAGATTAAAAGCAAGCGATAATTTTTTCGCTGGTTCATCTTATTGCATAAGTAAAAACCCTTTTCAATATGGTAGAGGTTTAAAATATTCAATAACTATTGAAAATGTTGACGCTCTGGATTACAATACGCCCATTGCCAACTCCATGTTCAAATTACAAAAATTTAACGGAACAGAATTCGTTGATGATGTTACATTCCCAGCTACAGACGCTCAAGGTATCACAAAATTAGAATACTTGACTCCTAATCAAAAATATAGAATAGTTCAAAATAACGTACCCTCGCCTTATTCTTTAGATTTAGGTACAAATTATTCAACAATAAATGGAAGCATAAGTGCGGTTTCTTCAACTGGTGAATTTTATATAAAAGACACTGATACCTGCGGAGTTCTTGCATTGGCGACTAACAAAATAGCAGCAAGATTGAGTTATAATTCAAATGGCGGCGTAGGTGATATGACTGCCAACACTGTAATAATTGCAAAAAATAGCTCTACAATTGTTGCTAAACCATTGTACACTTTTTCAGGATTCACTTTCGATAGCTGGAATACCGCTGCCAATGGAATGGGTACAAAATATTTACCGAATCAACCTATTATTCTTACTCAAGAAGAAACAACCCTTTATGCTCAGTGGGTTCCAACTGTAACAAACATCTATTTTGGAAAGAAGATATTAGAGGGTAATGCTCTTCAAGGTTACGATTA
>CADBTU010000123.1 GCA_902797625.1 uncultured Bacteroidota bacterium
AATATGATTCTTAATGACGAAATAGAGGTTCAAAATTACGAATAATGCTATCAATTGCGCTATATAGTCGCAAATATACTGAACCTCAACCTTTTATAGATAAGTTGATTTCCTCTCTGTCTCAGAGAGGAAATCGACTTTTTCTGCATACAAACATACTTTCTAAAGATAGTTATGTTCATTTTTCTGACCACGAATCACTAAAAGAGTGTGGGAAGATTGATTTTGCAGTATCGATAGGTGGTGACGGTTCGTTTATTGATGCTGCTAATATAGTTGGTGATTTAAATATACCTCTTGTAGGAATAAATACAGGCAGAATAGGTTTCTTGTCAGCTATTCGTAAAGACGATATCGAAAAGTGTTTCGATATGCTCGAAAGGGGAGAATATGTTTTAGAGTCGCGTTCTTTATTGCACGTTGATGGCAGTGAAGATCTAAATCTCAACACTCAGTTTATTGTCAATGATATTACTGTTAGATCTACTGACAGTGATTCCATTAACGCTATAACTATTAGCACAGGTGAGCAGCGAATAAATACATATTGGGCTGATGGATTGATAGTTGCAACACCAACGGGTTCAACGGCATATTCAATGAGTTGCGGAGGTCCGATTTTGCACCCTCAAACAGATGTGATGGTTTTAACACCAATAGCTTCCCATTCGCTGAGTGTTCGTCCTTTAGTTATTCCAGCAGACCAACCGCTGCGTATTGACGTTGATGGTCGAGGTGGGAAATATTCATTATGTGTTGATACTCAACGAATTATTGTTGATAATAGTGTCTCTTTGTTTATCACTAAAGAGAAATTTTCTATTAGTACAGTACTTTTTAAAAATAATAATTTCTATTCCACTATACGAGAAAAGCTTTTATGGGGATTAGACAAGCGTAATAATTAAATTTTCTTGAAGCTTAATATCAACATTTTTGTGTTTATTTTTTTGTTAGAAAATGATTAAACGCAAGGATTATTATTCTTAATTTTGTCAGATTAAAAGTAATTGCGCGTTCTTGTATGAAACAGGTAAAGATATTGTTATGTATCTTATTGAGTGTTACGTTGTTAGTAGGGCTTATTATGGGATATATATATTTGCCAAAACAGACGTGCGAGCAGATTTCTGTAGTTCCTCATACGAACAACGAATGTATAGTGATAGGGCAAGAGGATGTAGAGGAAATGTTGGCCAATGCAAAAATTGAGGTAATAAGAAAGCAACAGAAAGACATAGACCTTGGGCAGATTTCTTCAGAATTGAAGAAAAATCCATTTGTAGAAAAAGTGAATTTTGTTCATTTTGCAGGAGGAAAGTTGGTGATTGATTATAAGTTGAGAGATATAGTTTTGAATGTGTTTACATTAGGCGGAGAGAATTACTTAGTGGATGAGAAGGGTATAGTTTTGCCATTCACAATGCAAATGACAGATTATTTGATGGTTGTAAATGGTAATGTGAGTGATGATTATAAGGTAGGAAATCGTGCACATAGAATAATACAAGAGGCTCTTTTAATAACTAAAAAGATATATTCTGATGATTTCTATAAGGCGCAGTTTCGTCAAATTTATATCAATTCAAAAAATGAACTTGAATTGATGGCAACAATTGGAGGTCAAACAGTACTTCTCGGAAACTCAGAAAATATTGATGAAAAATTATCGAATGTTAGAACAGTTTACGCAAATGCATTGCCTCATAAAGGTTACAAGACTTATAGTAAATTGGATGCAAGATTTAAAAACAGAATAATAGCAACAAAACATAATTAACCTATTGCGCGTATGGATAAAGATTACTCATCGAATTTAAAACAAAGAGGAAAGGTTGGAGATATAGTTGTGGGATTGGATATCGGTACAACCAAGGTGGCCACAGTAGTTGGTTACTTAAACGAAAAGGGTAAAATAGAAATTTTAGGATTCGGAAAATCGGAGTCTAAAGGTGTTGAGTATGGTTTGATTCAAAATATACTGAGAACATCAGATAGTATTCTTAAATCCGTACAGTCAGCCGCAAATCATTCTCATTATGAGGATATTGATGATGTGTATGTGGGTGTTGCTGCTCGTCATATCAAAACCAAAACGTGCAAACATTATATTTTGCGTTCCGACCATACAGCGTTGATTAATCAAGAAGAACTTGACTTGATGAAGAGTGATGTTGAAAATATAGCTCTTCCCCCAGGTGAAGAGATAATCACAACCATACCGCAAAAATATTTAATAGAGGATTCGGCATTCGGTTCTTCTCACGAATCAGCCGAACCTGTTGGTGAAATAGGTTCTAAAATCACTGGAATTTATCAAATTTTGACAGGTAATGTGCAAGAGATAGGAAAAATACATCAGTGTGTTAAAAGAGGTAATCTAAATATTAAGGATTTGATATTAGAGCCAATTGCTTCTGGACTCGCCTGCCTCACTGAAGATGACAAAAAAAGAGGAGTTTGTCTTATAGATATAGGCGGCGGAACAACGGATATTGTTATCTTCAAAGATAATCACCCGATTTTTTGCAAAGTTATTCCACTTGGAGGAGCTATAATCACCAAAGATATTGCTCAAGTTTGCCATATATCAGAAGATTCAGCTGAAGAATTAAAGAAGAAATATGGAAGTTGCATACCCAGTAAAAGCAATTCTGAGAAAGTTTGCAACGTACTCCGTCCAAATGGACAAACACCTCTAAAAATCACAGAAGAGCAACTTGCAAAAATAATTTATAGTCGAGTGCATAGAGATATAATAGGTTATGTAAAAAAAGCATTGGAAGATTCAGGATATATGAGTATGTTGCAAAATGGTGCAGGATTAGTTTTAACTGGCGGCGGTTCCAATTTACGACATATCATAGAGTTGTGTCAATATGAACTTGGCTTGAATACACGCATCGGATACCCTGTAGTAGGTTTTGCTGACACTATCTCAAATGAGTTGAAGCAACCACTATTTTCTACATCTTTAGGCCTATTAAAATATGGTCTTCTTGAACAAAAAATTGAAGAAGATTCATTTGTACGTAATCAAAGAGTAGAGAAAGGAAAATTTGAAGGAAACAACCAAGATAAAGACTTTGGAGATGAAAAGGAAACTCTTTGGAGTCGACTGAGGAAAACCTTTGAGAACGTTTTTGAACAAATCTCATAAAACATAAATAAAAACCAAACCTTAACCGAAAATAGATTAAATATGGCAGATGAAATTAAATTTACACCAGATTTCAGTCCCAGAGAAAATATGTCAACAATAAAAGTTATTGGCGTTGGCGGCGCAGGAAGCAATGCTGTACAGCACATGTATTTAGAGGGCATCAAGGGAGTGGATTTTTTGATTTGTAATACCGACAAGTGCCATCTTAACGCTTGTAAGATAGATGAAAAATTATTGATAGGAAACGGTTCTGGAGCAGGCGGAGATGCTAAAGTTGCCAGCGATTTGGCATCAAAGAATGAAGAAGAGATTAAAAAATTTATAGGTGATAACACTCAAATGCTCTTCATTGCCGCAGGAATGGGTAAAGGAACTGGAACAGGTGCATCTCCAGTTATAGCAAAAGTAGCAAAAGATATGGGAATCCTTACCATAGGCGTTGTTACTGAACCTTTTAAACTCGAAGGTCGCCGTCGTAAAGAATCTGCAGAAGCAGGTATCCAAGAAATGAGTAAATATGTTGATTCATTGATAGTTATCAATAATCAGAATTTGATGAAATACTTCGGAGAATTAGATATAGACGAAGCTTATGTTCAAGTTGACGACATCCTCAAAAACTCTGTGAAGAGTATAGCAGAAATAGTAACTTCCACATATAAACAAAATGTTGACTTTGAAGATGTTAAAGCTACAATGAAAAATAGTGGTAAGGCCCTTCTTGGAACAGCGATAGCAAGTGGTAACGACCGCGTACAAAAGGTTCTTGAAGAAGTTCTTAATTGTCCTCTCCTCGAAAATCAAGACATTAGCAACGCTAAAAACTTCCTTTTCTTTATTACTTATGGTCCAGAAAAGAAACTTAATCTTTCTGAACTTACCGAATTTGACGAAAGATTTGAAGAGATGCAAGATAAAAATGTACATCTTATTTGGGGTCATGGCTTGGATGAATCTTTAGGCGACAGCATAAAACTATCAGTTGTTGTTACAAATTTTTCAGCTAAATTGGATAATGCAGTGGAAGATATTTATATTGGAGATAGCGATGAGGTTGTTATCACAATAGAATCAGATCCAAAAGGTATTATAGCAGAAACAACAACTATTGAACAAGAAAAGGAGAAAGATTATTCTGTTCCAGCACACTTTACAGATAATAAGGACTCTTTGATTGGTAATATAGATACGTTTGCCTCTATGTCAAACCATATCTCTCAAGAGGAATTAACACTCCAGAACTCACATACAGTTATTGAGAATAATGGAGCCAATGATTTAGATGATGATAGTAAGTTCTTTAATACAGTAAATAGTCCAGCATTTTCTGCCGAGAATGTATTTGTTGAAGAGATGAATCAATATAGAACGGATACATTCACTAAAGATCCAGAGCAACATTTTGAAATTCAAGATAATGCCAAAGATTTATTCTATGGTTTTGCAGACTAAATAAACTTCCTTGGAAAATATAGATAGAACTAAAGAATTAGAAACAAAAGATATAGCAACCCTACTTTGGGCTTATGCTCTGCCAGCGGTAATCAGTCAGATTATCGCTTCGGTGTATAATATGGTTGACAGAATGTTTATTGGAAGAGGTGTTGGAGCACTTGCCATTGCAGGTTTGGCAATAACCATGCCTGTGATGAATGTGATTCACGCATTCGGTTCGTTGATAGGCGTAGGTGCTGCCTCCAGAATGTCGATAGTATTAGGCAAGAAGGATAAAGAATGGGCGGAAAATATATTAGGAAATAGCCTTACTTTAACATTAATGCTTGGAGTTTTAGTTATAACTTTTGCATATCTGTTTTTAGACAGAATACTTACGATGTTTGGTGCTACTCCAGAAACTATTGCCTATGCACGAGAATATATGATTTACATTTTGCCAGGTATGTTCTTGATAACGGTTACATTCAATCTTACTGGCCTGATAAGAGCATCAGGGTATCCAACTAAAGCGATGCTTATTATGGCAGGCGGTGCAATACTAAACATTATCTTAGACCCTATCTTTATTTTTGCATTACATCTGGGTATAAAAGGTGCTGCTATAGCCTCTACAATCTCAATTTCTGTGATGGCAATAGTTTCAATTTTACACTTCGTAAACCCGAAATCGTTCATTAGTTTCAAAACTCATGCTTGGAAACCGAGAGGTTTTATCTTCAAAAATATCGTGATGATTGGAATGAGTCCATTTCTTATGAATCTTACCGCCGCAGGTGTAGTAGCAATTCTTAATCATCAACTTTTATCTTATGGAGGCGATCTTGCAGTGGGTGCGTACGGAATTTGTCATACTTATGGAAATCTATTAGTGCTGATGATTATTGGTGTGTGTCAGGGAATGCAACCTATTGCAGGTTATAATTATGGTGCAGGTCATGGACATCGATTACGACATGTTTATGTTCTTACTATGAAAATATGCGTGTTAATTGGATTTGTAGGAAGTGTTATCTCGTGCGTAATACCTGGCGCAATGATGAGCCTATTCTCCAAAGACCAGCAATTGATAATTCTTGGACGAACAGCCCTGAGATATAGTATGGTGATGTTCCCCTTGATAGGTTTTACTATAGTAAATTCTAACTTTTTCCAATCTATAGATAAACCGTGGATAGCTATCACTACAAGCCTTTCTCGACAAGTGATTTTCTTAGTTCCAATGTGTATTCTCATACCATTGATTTTTGAGAAAACAGGTCTAATCGGACTTAATGGAGTGTGGATCTCTTTGACTATTTCTGATGTTATGGGAGCAGTTTTAGCAGCCATCTTACTTCTCACTCAAAGAAAAATCTTTTCAATAAAAGAGACTGAGAACAATATCTTACAATAAAAGTTATGCTGTATCCAGATAATTTTGAAGAAAAAATAGGCTTTGATTCTATACGACAGCTGATAACCAACCATTGTCTTTCACAACAAGGTGTTGAATGTGTTGAGAAGATGAGGTTTATGACAGATATGTTGCAAATTCTTCCAGAATTAGAATCTGTTGAAGAATTTCGTCAATTATTGCTGTTTGATGAGCCTTTTCCAGCTCAAGATTTTTATGATTTGCGGGCTGCGTTAAAACACTTGCGGGTTGAAGGTACTTATATTGAGACCGAGGATTTGGCTTGTTTGAGGGCTTTTCTGCAGTCTATGACAAATATTTTTATCTATTTCAAAGTACGCCATGAAGATAATAAATATCCCAGATTGTGGGATATGTGTTCTGAAATGATAATCCAACGCGACCTTATAAACTCGATAAATAGGGTGATGGACGATAAAGGTCAGATTAGAGATGATGCCTCAGCTGAACTTTCCCGAATTAAGGGAGCAATGAATAAAATTTCTCGTGAAGCCGATAGACAAATCCGTAAAATTTTGGCCGCTGCTAAACAAGACGGAATTGTTAAGGAAGATGCTGAAATGACCATTAGGAATGGTCGTTTGTGTATTCCTGTTTCATCACAGTTTAAACGACGATTAAAGGGATTTGTTCACGATGAATCAGCTACAGGTCAAACAGTTTTTATAGAACCTACTGAAGTTTTTGACGCTAATAACGAATTGAAGGATCTTCAAAATGCAAGCCAAAGAGAAATATTAAGGATATTAACTGAAATTTCTGAGAAAATTCGTCCACAGATTGATGAAATACTTGAGTGTCAAAATCTTATGGGTGAATACGATTTTCTTCGTGCAAAAGCATTGTTTGCTATAGATATTGATGCAACAATTCCTCATATTCACCCAAAAGTTATGATGAATTGGCAACAAGCAATGCATCCATTATTGTATCTAAATCTTAAGAAATATAATCGAAAACCAGTACCATTAGATATAAATCTTCAAAAAGAGAAGAGAATTCTTATTATCTCAGGTCCTAATGCTGGAGGAAAATCTGTATGTTTAAAAAGTATAGGTTTGTTGCAATATATGATGCAGAGCGGTATTCTCGTATCTATGATGAGTACTTCAGATATGGGAATATTTGAAAATATTTTTATAGATATTGGAGATGAACAATCTATTGAAAACGACCTTAGTACCTATAGTTCTCATCTTACAAATCTTAAAATAACAGAAGAAAATATAAATGAGAAGTCGTTATTTTTGATTGATGAATTTGGTAGTGGAACAGAACCTACACTTGGAGGAGCACTTGCGGAATCAGTTTTAGAAAATTACTACAATAAAAATGCTTTTGGAGTTATAACCACGCATTATGGAAATTTAAAGATGTTTTCTGATACTCATCCAGAGGCAGTAAATGGAGCAATGCTTTTTGATACAAATGCTCTTCGACCATTGTATAAGTTAAAAATAGGAAAGCCAGGAAGTTCCTTTACGTACGAAATAGCTCGACATATTGGTTTGAATCCTGAAATAATTGATAAAGCAATAGCAAAATCAGGTACAGCTCAGATAGATTACGAAAAAAAATTAGAAGAAATAGAGATAACACAAATAGAAGCCGAAAATCAGTTACGATTGGTGCGAGCGGCCGATGAGCAGTTGGCAACAATGATAGACGAGTATGCAGAAAAATTTTCACAACTTGATAAGCAACGCAAAGAAATTCTTTCAAAAGCAAAAAATCAAGCTGACAATATTATCAATAGTGCAAATAAAATTATAGAAAACACTATTAGAGAAATAAAAGAATCGAATGCTGATTCTGTAAAAACAAAATCTCTTCGTCAAAATATACAATCATTTAAAAAAGAACTCGAAAAAGATGTTGAAAGTATTGAGAAAGAGGAATCAGTAAAACCAATAGTGCCAGTGCACAAAAAACGTAAGCCTGCAAAGCCTATAGAAGAAGATGTTTCAGAAAAACCTCTTTGTGTGGGAGATTATGTTTATCTACCTGATTCTCAGATAGCTGGAGAGATTACAACAATAGAAGGAAAGGAAGCCACAATATCATTTCACTCGGTAAATTTTAAAACAAATTTAAGCAAACTTATAAAGATAAGTAAAAAGGAAGCTAAAAATGTAGAAAGAGGAAATGTTTCTTATTTTAATACTGGGTCTGTGGCTGATGCATTAAACAAAAAATTATCTGCTTTTAGCACAACTTTAGATGTGCGGGGGCAGCGCGCTGAAGAGATGGTTCACAACCTTGAAGAATATTTAGATGAAGCAGAGATGTTGGGTGTAAGTAATTTGCGTATCCTACACGGAAAAGGCAATGGAATATTACGTAGCGTTGTTCGTCAATATCTTTCAAAACGCTCTTCAGTAAAAGAATTTAGCGATGAAATGTTAGAACTTGGCGGCGCGGGAATAACTGTTGTAAAGTTAAAATAACAACAAATATAGAGAAAAAGAAATTAAAACTCATCAACAACCTCTATCCATCTATAAACTTTATCGCCTCTTCTAACAAGGTTATTAACTTTTATTGAGCAATAAATACCTTTGGCAGCACTGTTAACAGATTTGTCGTCAACCCTTATTTCAGCAACAGCATCTTCATATACACCAGTGGTTGGTCCGATAATAAGAATATTATCACCCACATTAAGATTTTCAGTTTCAATAAAAACTTCTGCAACATTTATATTAGCAAAAAAGTTAGTAATTTTGCCGATATGCTGTTTAACGCGTGTAGCTTGAGAACCGTAACGTTTTGTCCATTCTCCCATTTTTCTGCCCAAGTAGTAACCATCCCAAAAATCGCGATTATAGACGCTACGAAGTCTATTTATCCATTTGTTTGTCTTTTCAATAGAGAAAGAGTTGTCTTTAATAGCTTGCACAGCTTCACGATAGCATTCTGTAACAATCTTAACATATTCAGGAGAGCGACCTCTACCTTCGATTTTAAGAACAGAGACTCCAGCTTTAACCATTTTATCTAGAAATCCAATAGTACAGAGGTCTTTTGGCGACATGATATATTTGTTGTCAACCAAAAGTTCAATTTCATTATCAGAATCTTTAACATTATAGGCGCGGCGGCATGGTTGAAGGCAGGCACCACGATTTGCGGGGTAGTTAAAATTATCTAAACTGATGTAACATTTTCCAGAAACGGCCATACAAAGAGCACCGTGAACAAACATTTCTATTTTCACCAATTCTCCTTTAGGGCCAACGATATTTCTTCTTTTTATTTCGGAGCAAATATCGGCAACATGTTTAAGGTTACATTCTCTTCCGAGTACGATAACATCGGCAAATTGAGCGTAGTAGGCAACAGCTTCAATATTAGTAACATTACATTGTGTTGAGAGGTGAATTTCTAAGCCAAGTTTGATAGCATAAGCAATTACAGCCATATCAGAGGCGATGACAGCTGTAACGTTACATTTTTTAGCTGCTTTCAAAACTTCATACATCTGTTCAATTTCATCATTGTAGATGATAGTATTTACTGTGAGGTAGCTTTTAACATTATGTTGAGAGCAGATA
>CADBTU010000124.1 GCA_902797625.1 uncultured Bacteroidota bacterium
GCGACCCCCAAAACAAAAATTAGAAAATTACATCTGTCAGATTATCAATGCGATACAAAAATATTTTTTTAGAGTGTCAAAGTCAGGTGCTTTCTTGCTTTTAATAATAAGCAAAAATTTTTATTTAACACCAAATATCTATAGGCTTTTTAGAGTTATTATAATGAGTGCGCTATCAATTTTATTATTTTTGCTTATCTTTTCTTTTGTCGAGAGACTTTTTTTGCAAAGCAAGAGAATTTCGTTCCCAAAACACACCATCCGAATAGCCTTGAATAGAGGAATCTTTTTTTGCTAATTCTAAACGTTTTGCTGCCCAAAGACAATATTCTTCGTTAATTTCAACACCGAGAAAGTGCCTATTTAATTTTTTAGCAACTACACAAGCTGTACCACTCCCCATGAATGGATCGAAAATTAGTCCACCAACATGAGATGAAGCAAGTATTAATTTGGCATATAATTTTTCAGGTTTTTGTGTTGGATGATTAGTATTTTCGGGCATAGACCAAAAAGGAATACTAATATCATCCCAAAAATTTGAAGGATATGTTATTCTGAAATTTCCTTCGGATGTTTCCTTCCAATCTTTAGGTTTACCATTCACTTTATAAGGAGCAATAACTCTTCTTTTCATTTTAACTGCCTCTACGTTAAAACAGTAATCTTTAAGATTCTTAACTCCAAACCAGATATCCTCCATTGCATTTTTCCAATTCGAGTTTGCTCCTCGTCCTTTTTCGCGTTGCCAAGTAATTCTATTTATTACTTTAAGTTCTTCACTCATAACTTTTTGCAATGATGACGTACATTTCCAATCACCACAGAGATATACGCTGCCATTAGGTTTTAATTTTTCACACACTTTATGAAACCATAAGCGAAGATATTGTTCGTAAGCATCTTCTGTGCGGGATGAAAAAATCATACCATTAAAATCTTTTGTAAGATTATATGGAGGATCTATAATAATAACATCTGCAATTTTATCGGGAATTAAATCAATAATTTCTAATAAATCTGCATTTATAAGCAAATCCTTAAATGTAGATTTAGCTACCTTATTTTTTTTTGTTAGTTTAGATTGTAAAAATAGTCTTTCTTCATCGTTAATAGTGAGAGTTCTATTATTATTTGCATTAGAAGTTGACATAGAATAGTTTTTTATTAATGATTAAAATTGCAGTTATAGGGTTAAATAATATACTTATTTCAAAAATCAGATCGTTAGAAACAATAAATCATCAGAAGTCGTAACCTAAACTAATATAAAATCCCATTTTTTTAGTATAACTATTCCAGTGTATATTTGTTAATAGTGGTCCCAATTTAGAATTAAAACCGAATTGCAATGCAGTTCCATATATGGGATGTTTTCTCATTCCGAACTTATTGCCATCGTGCATAGCTGATGCAATAGCTGAGATATAATATTTATTTCCTATTTTAAAACGCAAATTTATATCTGCAAGAGTTAAAAAATCCATACATCTCATTTCGCCATTAAGTCCAACGAGAACTATTTGGTGTTCAAAATGGCGTCCAGGCATTGAACCTCCAACATAGTTATCCATATACAAATAGTTATCATCATCGCCAAGAATAAATCTTGAATTTAACGAAGGGATTATATGGAAAAATTTGCAAATAGGTATTGTTCCGCGAATGCCTGCAAAAATGTAGTGTGTTCTTTTCAGATTATAATTATAATCGGCTTTCACACATAATCCTTTATCAGGAAAATAGTGATTATTTTCATTATCGAAAACAAAAAGTAGGTATGCAAAATGATAAAAAGTTTTCCAATCAAATGTTTCATCTATTCCATTTTCAGAAATAGAACGGTAGAATGGCATCTGTTCTGTACGCACTCCGCCTATTAAATTAACTCTGCTCCAATGATTACTTTCTAAATAAACATTAAATACATTGCGCATTGATTGTTCATAGAATGACCTGCTAAAAAATTGACTATTAGAGCCATACATTGTACGGTATTGAAAAAGCAGTGATGTTCCAAATTTAGGACCGAAAACAGGTTGATAAGACCAATGAACTTTTAGATATGGCGACATAGATAGTTTGGCTGTGAAATCAAATTCAGAGCCACATAATTTATTTTTTCCTAAACCAAGATTTAACAAAACAGAAAAACCCTCTTCAGAATCTGCTCTTATACCAGCACTTAATGAGTTAGATGGACGTTTATTACAATTAAACACCAGGTCATAACCATCATTATCACTCTCAATAAGACGGTAAGTTACATCTGAAAATGCCATAGTTCCATATATAATAGATTGGTCTATTTCAAATTCATCACGACCATAATAATGACCGTATTTTAAGCGAAGTTTTCTATCCAGATATTTTTTTTCTTTAGGATTCACCCCTTTAACGCGAACTGAATAGATTTTTACCTTAGTTACATCTGTATTTATTGCATGAGTATTCTGTAATTTTCGTTCTTCTTTTCCGACAAGAGCAGAGATACCATCGAGTTCCGCAGAGTGTTTTTTAGCTTCAGCATAACCACGTCTAATCAAAATATCAATTTCTTCTTTACCAAAACTCAAAGATGTGTAACCAGACACATTGGGAGTTATATATACTGTAGCATTTTCAATATTGCGATTGTGAGATTCCAAACTACCTGAATACTGAGTTGTTTGAATAAGAATATCAGCAATATTATTAACATTAGAGTAATCGCGAGGCATTGAGAGTTCAACTCCTATTATTATATCTGCACCTGCAGCTTTAGCTATATCAGTAGGGAAATTATTTTTAGTACCACCGTCACATAAAATCATAGAATCAACTCTTACAGGTCGAAAATATCCTGGTATTGACATTGTAGAGCGCATAGCATCTATCATCGAACCTGATGTCCATCGTTTTTCGGTTTGAGTAACTATTTCTGTGGCTATACAACAAAATGGGGTTGGTAATTCTGAAAAATCCACATCATTTTGATAACCCACCGATAACATACTTAACATATTATAAACATTCAATCCGTAGAGGTAACCAGATGGCAGACTTCTAAGAAATTTGTTTCTTTCAAAAGGAATATCGACGATATATGTGCGTTTGAAAGTATTTCTTTTATAAGAATAGTACTCTAATGGGATATTGTCACTCATCATCACATTCCAGTCTATAGTACGGACTATGGTATCAATTTCATTTACCGAGTATCCCATAGAATAAAGTCCGCCAACAAGTGCACCCATACTTGTACCTGCCACAAAATCAATGGGAATTCCTTTCTCTTCCAAATATTTTAGAACACCGATATGAGCAGCACCACGTGCTCCACCTCCAGCAAGCACAAGAGCTACCGTTGGTCGAGTCTTCCTTATATTAGCCATTTTTTGATTCATTTTGGCAAAAAATATAGAATCCTCTTTGTAATTATAACTTTTATTCACAAGTACATCTTGAGCAACAGAAAACGAGGGTATAACAAAAATAATTACAAGAAATAAATAGAAATATGAGAGAGATTTTTTTAACATAGATTTTAGCAGAGACATATAAATAATACTATTTTGTTATATATTTTGGTTCATTAGTATAAAATCTACAATTACTAAAGCGGCCATAGCTTCAACTATAGGAAGAACGCGCGGAGCTACACACAAATCGTTGCGGTTGGAACCGTACATCACAGTCTTATTACCATCAAAATCTATAGTTTCTCTATCATAGCGTACAGAAGGAATCGGCTTAAAGGCAACCCTAAAAACGACTTTTTCACCATTTGTTAAACCAGCCTGCACTCCCCCATCGTGATTTGTGGCGAATAAAAAATTAGAATCTTGAATATCGTGATATTCACTTCCTGACATTTCAGCAGCGCGAAACCCTTCTCCAATTTCAAACCCTTTTGCTGCATTTATTGACATCATAGCATAGGCAAGTCGAGCGGAAAATTTATCATACACAGGTTCACCAAGACCAGGCGGAACACCTGTTATAGTACATTCGACAAGTGCACCAACAGAATCTCCAAGAACTTTAGGTTCAGCCATAGAGATAAGTTTAGATTTAATATCTATGTTGTACTTTTTGAGTATCAGTTTTGCAATTGCACCAGCTACCACCCTACAAACAGTTTGGCGCGCCGAAGAACGCCCACATAATTCATTATCTTTGTATCCATATTTCTTCATATATACGTATGAAGAGTGTGAAGGTTTTATTACAAAGCGGTTGCGCGAGTCAACTTTTGCATCTTCATTAGGAACGCTGAACTTAATAATATCACCTGTGGTTAGATTGTTTTCTATACCTAACATAAAAACCACCTTATCATCTTCTCTGCGCTGAGTAGAGATTGGATCTGAGTTTGGAGATCTACGACCAAGTTCATAATTTACAAATTCAGTATCAATAAAAACACCTTTCGGACATCCAGAAATTTCACCAAACATAAAACTCCCGTGAGTGTCGCCACTATCAGTGATTTTAAAAATATTTCCGAAAGAATCTTTCATTCTAATTTGCTTATTGATTTTTAGAGCGATAGGTAATTATTTAACTCTTAACTTTCTATCAATCTGCAATGTCGTTGTTTCCTTAATTTTATTCAATTTACAAATATTAGCTACAGTTGTGTGGTATTTTTTAGATATAGAATACAACGTTTCACCTTTTTTTACAGTATGATATATTGGTTTATTATTATGTGTTGAAGTTGTTGTAGGTTTCTTTTCTTCTTCGTTTTTCGGATCGCTAACAACACTATCCTCCCAATTATCGGTGCGGATCATATCGTTAGTGTTTTTTGAATAGGTTTTTAGAACGATATTGTTAGAATTACGATTTATGTTTTTATATGCTCGTTCCAAATCTTTAATTTTTATTTCTATTGACTTATTAACTTCTTTAGGTGAAGTATTTTTAGAATGAGAAAAGAGCCATGTATAAGTTTCATCTAAGTAAAAAAGTTTTGCAAGTTGAGAATGATTAACCCCTTGCCATTTATCAAAACGAAGTAGGTCTGTAGTTCCACACTTTTTCATACTATTGACAATATCTTGCGCACGGTCAACTGGCACAGCACGGTCGGCTGTTCCGTGAATTATCCACAGAGGAATAGAATTTAGTTTACAGAGATCTTTTCTTATAGTTCCACCGCATAGCTCCATTGAAGCAGCAATTTTTTCGCCGTATGATGCAAGAAATTCAATAGTTCCAAAGCCACCAAGACTCATACCAATGAGATAGATTCTATTGGTATCAATATCATAGTTTTTTAAAGTCCAATTAAGAAGATTTAAAACCTTATTTGCGTTCCAAGAACCTCCAGGATTCTGTGGGGCTAAAATAATAGCATCTATATCACGTCCCATTGATATTGCATCAAGGCAGCCATATTTACGAACTTTATTTAAATCGTTACCACAAAGACTTGCACCGTGAAGAAAAATCAATAAAGGAGCAGAATTTTTACGATTTTCATACGTATTGGGCTCAGAAATCCAAAAGTTATATCCATTATTCACAACATTACGATGCGCTATAAAAGTATATGTATTCTGAGCAGATGTAGAAATTATAGCAACAAAAAGAACAACAAACAATGTCAACTTCTTCATAATTAGTTGTTTTATAAATTGTTATCAATACTTTTTCATCTTACAACAACGAGATAAAGAGAGTAAAAATATGTAACACAGAGATTTATTCCTTTTTGCGAGCAGCAACAATTTCATCTTGTTTTGCAGCAGGCATTTTCATATATTGGAAGAACTCCATCGAATAATTTGCTCTGCCGCTTGTTACATTTCTAAGTGCAGTAGCATAACCAAACATTTCAGCAAGAGGAATGAATCCATCCAATTTTTGCGAGCCTTTTCTAAATCGACGCATATTTTCAATTCTTCCTCTACGTTTAGTAATATCTCGAGTAATATTACCAATATATTCGTCAGGAGTGTTAACTTCAACTTTCATAACAGGCTCAAGGAGCACAGGTTTCATCTTTGAATAAGCTTGTTTAAAACAATGAGCAGCGCAAAGTTGGAATGCCATATCGCTTGAATCTACTGGGTGAAAACCTCCATCCACGAGAACACAACGAACATCTACAACAGGATAGCCAGCAAGCGGACTTTTTTCCATAGCAGCTCGAAGACCTTTTTCTATAGAAGGCATATATTCTTTAGGCACAACACCACCTTTTGTTATGTCAACAAATTCAAAGCCTTTACCTTCATTAGGTTCAAAACGAATTACAGTATGAGCATATTGTCCGTGTCCACCGCTTTGCTTAACGTGCTTAAAGTTGCTTTCATACTCTTGAGTTATTGTTTCGCGGAAAGAGACACTCGGAGCACCAACTTCAATAGGAACTTTAAACTCATCTTTTAATCTATCTACAATAATTTCAAGATGAAGTTCGCCCATACCAGCTATTATAGTCTCTTCAGTCTCATCGTCATAATGAGCATGGAAAGAAGGGTCCTCGTTGCTCAATTTAGCCAAAGCTTCACCCAACTTATCGCGATTTTTGAGGTCAGTTGGAGAAACTTTCATTTCAATAACTGCAGGAGGCACATGAATAGATTCTAAAACCACAGGTTGTTTTTCATCGCAAAGAGTATCACCAGTACGAGTATATTTCATTCCAACGAGTGCTATAATTTCACCAGCACCAGCTTCGGTAATCTCTTCTCGTTCTTTAGCTTTAATACGGAAGATTCGACCGACTCTTTCGTTTTTATCTTTATTAGTGTTATACAAGCTCATTCCTCCAGTAATCTTTCCACTAAAAATTCGGATAAAAGTTTGTTGACCTACATAAGGGTCGTTTATCAATTTAAATGCAAGAGCTGAAAATGGTTCGTTAATAGAAGGGCGGAGTTCGTAGGTTTTATCTTCCATATATGGATCGTGAGCAAAAACAGTACCTAAATCGGTTGGAGATGGTAAATAATCAACAACAGCATCAAGTAGAGGTTGAATTCCTTTATTTTTATAAGCGGCACCGCACAACACTGGAGTTACCATTAGTTTTATTGTTACATCGCGAAGTGCTTTTTTCAAGAGTTCTTCCTCTATAGGTTTATCTTCAAGATATAATTCTGCGATTTCATCATCAAAGTCTGCAACTTTTTCTAACAGATTTTTGCGAGCATTTTGCGCAGCTTCTATAAATTCTGCAGGTATATCATTTTCAAAGATCTCTTTTTCTGAATAAGTGAGGGCTTTCATTTTCACTAAATCTATACTACCTACAAAATCGCCTTCTTGTCCCATAGGAATTTGAATAGGTACCGCATTAGTGCCGAGATATTTTTCCATTTGAGCAATAACTTCAAAGAAATCTGCACCAGTTCTATCCATTTTATTCACAAAAGCAATACGGGGAACTCTGTATTTATCTGCTTGATTCCAAACAGTTTCACTTTGAGGTTCAACTCCGCCAACAGCACAAAAAACAGCAACCATACCATCTATAACACGTAGAGAACGTTCTACTTCGATTGTAAAGTCCACATGTCCAGGAGTATCAATAAGGTTTATTTGATGATTTTTCCACTCGGCAGTAATAGAAGCAGAAGCGATAGTAATACCGCGTTCTTGTTCTTGTTTCATAAAATCCATTGTAGCTTGACCGTCGTGAGTCTCACCTACTTTTCTATTAACACCTGTAAAGAAAAGTATTCTTTCAGATACGGTAGTTTTACCAGCATCAATATGAGCTGCAATACCTATATTTCTTAATTTTGAAATAGTTCTAGCCATAAATTTAAAAATTATATCAAATTATAAAATAGATTCATCTCCAAAAACCATACCAATACCTTTAGCTGCGCGCACCAAGAAATCATCTAATTTAACTAAATGAGGTTCTTTAACGGCTTCTTCTAAAGGAACGTAAGATATATCTGGATGTCTATAAACAACCAAATTGCCATATTTTTTTTCTTTTATTAGCTCAAAAGCCTTAACACCGAATTCTGTAGCCAATATCCTATCGTAAGCCACTGGTGTGCCTCCACGTTGAAGGTGTCCTAAAACTGTTACACGAATATCATGTTCGATACCCAGTTCGAGAAGTTCTTGTTTAAGCACATCGCCAACACCGCCAAGTTTTATATGTCGGTCGCCTATAGCAGTAGGTGCTTGTCCTACAACATCTCCACCGATGCGTTTTGCACCTTCGGCAATAACGATATTACAGAACCCCATACCATTTTTATAGCGAGTTTCAATTTTGCGTGCCACTACTTTTGGATCGTAAGGTAGTTCTGGAATTAAACAAACATCAGCACCGCCAGCCAAAGCAGTGTGAAGCGCAATCCAACCAGCATCGCGTCCCATAACTTCCATAATAAATACACGATTATGGCTCTCGGCAGTTGTAACTAACTTATCGAAAGCTTCTGTTGCAATCTGTACGGCCGTTTGAAATCCGAATGTAAAATCTGTACTTGATAAGTCATTGTCAATGGTTTTTGGAACGCCTACCACAGGAATACCAAGATTTAGAAGTTGCAAAGATATACGCTGAGAACCATCACCACCAATGTTAATAACAGCATCAAATTCCATATTTTCGAAACGTTTCTTCATCAACAAAGAGCGATCTTCTATAATCCAAGAACCGTCTTCCCTACGAACTGGAAAATGGAAAGGGCCACCCTTGTTTGTGGTTTTAATGATGGTGCCGCCTTTAACGTGAAGTCCTGATACCATCTCTTCGGTGAATTCAACAATTTCCACATCATCTTTTAAAATTCCATTAAAAGACTCAATGCAACCGTATATCTTCCATTCTTCTTTTTCTAAACTGGCGCGTTTAACGATACCACGGATAACTGCATTCAATCCAGGACAATCACCGCCGCCCGTGGCAACTAATATTTTGTGAGTCATAAACTATCTTTTTTGAAGTTGCAAAGGTACAAAAATATCAAAAACACTGGTATTTCACAGAGATTCTTTTATAAAAAAAGCAATAGGGTTATCGTTGCAACCATAAATAATATTTATAATTCCATTTATATAACATTAAAAAATCCGTCGTTTTTATGACGGATTTTTTTAATGTTAAACACGAACAATATTGAATTTATGATATTATTATAACATTTGATAACTTCTTTTTACAAATTCGCTTAACTTTTCACCTGTGAGAATATTTTGTGAAAGCATTGCAAGATCTATCAGTTGTTGCACAAGTTTTAAACGTTTTTCTTCATCGGCTTCGTTCAATATACGCATTGATAGCTCATGATTTCCATTTACAACTAAGTTATAATGTTCAATATTACCATAAAAACTCTGTTGCCCTGAAACTTTTTCCATATCTTTAAAACGACGCATAAATTCGTTTTGAGTTACTATAACAGGTAGGTCTGTTTCACTTAAAGAAACCACTTCTGGTGTAAACATCTTAGTGTCAACCTGTTTATCGAAATATTCTTTCAACTGTTTTTCTTGCTCCGAAGAAAGTTTTGAAAGAACTGCTTCATCTTCTTTTTCAATAAGTTTGTCGGTAACATTGGAATCAACTCTTGTAAATCTTATTTTCTCCATTTTTTGCTCTAACATATTGATATAGTGAGCATCAAAAATGCCATTCATCAAAAGTACGTCATAACCTTTTTCCTGAGCGTTGCGAATATATACATGTTGTTCGTTGGCACTCGATGCGTAGAGAAAAATAACATTGCTACTCTTATCAGTTTGTAATGTAGAAATTTTGTTCTTATACTCTTCGATAGTAAAATATTTTCCTTCAACATTTTTGAGAAGATAAAAATCTTTAATTTTTTCGTAGAATTTCTCATCAGTTAAAGAGCCGTATTGAAGAAATACTGAGAGGTCGTCCCATTTTTTTTCAAAATCTTCTCTATTATTTTTGAACATTTCCTCCAACTTTTCAGCTACTTTTTTACTTATATAAGTGGATATTTTCTTAACATTTCCATCAGATTGTAGATAAGAACGTGATACGTTTAGGGGAATATCTGGAGAATCTATAACTCCGTGCAAAAGATTCATAAAATCAGGAACAATACCTTCTAATTCATCAGTAATAAAAACCTGATTACAATATAGTTGTACTTTATTTTTCTTCAAATCCAACTGATTTTTAATCTTAGGAAAATATAATACCCCCGTAAGATTAAAAGGATAATCAACATTAAGATGGATATGGAACATAGGTTCCTCGAAAGAAATTGGATAGAGTTTATGATAGAATTTATTATAATCATCATCTGTTAAAGATGAAGGTTGTCTTTGCCAAATTGGATCTGTGTCATTTATAATATTAGGTACTTCTACAGACTCCTCTTGTGGTTCATTTTTATTTTCGTCAGAGCTTTCTCCATTTTCCACATTTTCTTTTTTTCGCCATTCAGTTTTAGTACCGCAGCATATAGGAATAGGTAAAAATCGGCAGTATTTATTCAACAGTTCGGTAAGTCTATTTTCATCAACAAATTCTTGTAGATCATCATCTCCAACGTGAAGTACAATTTCTGTTCCTCTTTCTATTTTATCAATATTTTCTAAAGAAAATTCAGGTGAGCCATCACAAGACCATTTTACAGCTTGCGAGTCGTTAAGATAAGATTTTGTTAGAATATCAACTTTATTGGCAATCATAAAAGAAGAGTAAAAACCCAGTCCAAAATGTCCAATAATATTGGCGGAATCTGAGCCTTTGTATTTAGCCATAAATTCTTCTGCACCAGAAAATGCTATCTGATTTATATATTTATCAACCTCTTCGGCAGTCATTCCAATTCCGCGGTCTATAACGTGAATTGTTTTATTTTCTTTATTAACTTTCACATGTATAGTTAGATCGCCAAGTTCACAATCAGCTTTACCAAGACTAACGAGAGTTTTAAGTTTTTGAGTAGCATCTACAGCATTAGAAATCAATTCTCTAAGAAAAATTTCATGATCAGAATAGAGAAATTTCTTAATTACTGGAAAGATATTTTCTGTTTGAACATTTATTTTACCTGTTTGCATATTGATTATATTTTAGATTATTATTTGACAATTATACAATGCAAAGATTGTGCCAAATATTAACGATTCTCACAAACAATCAATAGC
>CADBTU010000125.1 GCA_902797625.1 uncultured Bacteroidota bacterium
AACTAAATCCAGCCTTTCTCTTGAACAGGCAAACCAGAGTTTTCTTCTTTGAATTTCAGGGGGGCTTGGATTTGTCAGTAGAAATTGCACACTCTGATTTACAAATGGTTACAGTTATAGAAAATTCATTTTTTATTTTTAGCGGACAGCAAAAATTTTTTAATAAGATAAATAGTGAGTAGGGGAGAATTTATGGTATGCGAAGCAAGTAAGATTGATGTTTATTATGAGTTAAAAACAGTTTATAAAAATTAGAAATCTGTACCGAGGGAGAACATAAACATACCTTTTTTATTGGCGATTTTGAAATCTTCTATACCCCATGAGTAATCAAAGCGAAGAAAATACCCCAAGAGAGATATTCTTGCACCCAAGCCTATTCCGCCAACAAAAGGATCTACTTGTCTTTTTACTTCAACGTGAATAGGTCCACTGTCAATATATCGAGTGTATAGACAATTTTCTTTGCTATAAGGAGAAATACCTGTCCACGCTGTTCCTACATCACCGAATATGTTAAGTTGAATTGAGTTAAGAATATTGCTTGACATTTTGCGTCCTGTTATAAGTTGAAATACAGGGATACGTAGCTCACCATTGAAGAGAAGAAAAGAGGTACCATTTCGGATATTCTGTCTAAAGCCGCGCATATTTGTGGCTAAAGTTTGATAAGCATAGTTTTTGCTATGATCAACAGAGATATTGCTATTAAACTTAGCTCCAATCCAATTATCCATGCCGCCCATATAATAAACTAATCGTGCTGAGCCTACATTGGTGCTTCCAGCGAAACGCAGAGCAAAAGTCATATTTCTAAACAATCTAATTGAATGTCGAGCATCGAAACCTAACACAAGTAAATTAAGTGTTTTACGTTCAAGGCGTTGCTCATATTCTGCAAATATTTTAAGTTTTGTGCCTCGCCAGAGATTTGTGTATAATTCTTTTGAAGAATCAAAAATATATTCCAATTTTGCTCCAGCCCACAAATGATGTTCATCGGCGGCTTTTAACGATTGGTCGTTTAGGGAGGCAATAATGTTGGTTTCGTATCTACCTTTTAATGTAAATCTAAGACTATTAACCTTATTAAAAGGCAATTTCAAAGTATAAAACAAACTATTTGAATTCTGTTTTACGGCATATATGCCAACATTAGAGCTAACGGCTTGTCTGTAAACAGTTATCTGTCTGTCTAATCGCCTTGCAAGATTTTCATAGCTGAACATAAACTCATAATTGCTAAGGTTCCAACCAATTCTAAATCCACCAGTGATTCTATAATCTTCAAAAAGATCATTGATTCCTAACATAAATAGTGCGTTAAAACCAGTATTCAAATAGATAGGAGCAATTCCTCCTTCAAATTGTTGATAAGAAGTGTTCAAAAAACTAAAATCAGCTTGGGTAATTACTTGATCTATCGAAAATTGCACTCTGTACGGCAATCCTACAGGAATGTTAAATTCAGTTTTTTTATTCTCATTATTTGTAGAAGTATCAACTTTTGTTAAGTGATCTTGAGAAAGAAAAAATCCATGTTCTTTAGTCTCATCTTTTTTTAAAATAGATTGAGAATCAGAAGATATACTTTCATTATCTAATTTCAAATATTTGTGAAAAGAAGAAGGTTCGATTTCAGGATGGTGTAGAGGATTAAATTTAGTAAGCTTAATGTACTTATATCCATTAAAACGAGAAATATCAGCTATATTATTGCTTGCTGGGTTATAGTTTTGTTCTACAATATTGTAAGCACGGTCTGACAGAGTGTTAGTGGTTGCAAAATGAATATAGTGTACTGTTGTATCAATACGACTTATAGAACTGTCGATTATAGCTTCATAGCGATTCACCACACCACTCTCGTCGCTAAGGTACATAATTGTTTGATTATCTATTCTTTGGATGTTAAACTCATCAGAATAATTGGTGTTTGTAATTCTTAATAAAGAACTATCTTTGGATTTTAAATTGTAGAGGAAAAGATCATATTGACGATTTTTAGATGCTTCCATAAAATTGTCTTTTAGCAAAATAGAATCTGCAACTCTATTTGAAGCAAAAATAATTTTATCCGAGTTTAAATACTCAGGATTAAAATCATCATAGAAATCGTTTGTTATATTTTGAAAGGAACGAGCTGCGATGTTGTATAGGTAGATGTCAGATTGACCATATTTAAAACCAGAAAAGAGAATGTTTTTACCATCAGGAGAGTAGCACCAAGAGGTAATTTTCTCAACGTCTATTAAAAGTTTTTTACCCCATTTTTTATTTTCAATATCGAAAGGAATAAAGTAACAATTTCCTTTGCTTTCTATGGTCATTCCTAAAATATCACCTGATGGATGCCATGAAATCAGAGGATATGAGACATCGGGATTGTCTTCTGTTTTGGCATACTTTTTCAGAATAGTTATAGGATTTATTTTATGTGTAGTTTTTAGCCAAACCTTAACTTGTCCAGTTTCATTTGTTATAAAAGCATACTTGCTACCATCAGGTGAGAAACAGAAATTTTTATAGTCGCGATTTGCTTTAGGTTTGGTTATAATGTCTTCGCCAGAAGGCATAAATTTGCTTAAATCTGGATGAAACATCACGGTGTAATATTTGTACCATTGCTCTAAGAGTGCCCGTGCAGGAACGTTAGTTGCACGAAACAATCCTATTTCAATATTTTTACCAGATCTTGAGTAAAATAAGATTTTTTGAATTACTGATTCTCCATAAATATCAACTAAATACTTCCAAAAAGAGTGCCCCGCGTAAGTAGCATCAACAACAGAAAGATCTTCAATCCTATAATATTTTCCCGTTAAGATTCCGTTTTTTACATGTTCTTCAACTATATAATTCCATTTACTACCAAAGTATGATGATAAACCATTATAAAACCACGCTGGAACATTCATCAAATAATCAGAGGAAATGTTAGAACCGATAGTCTGTCCTTGAACCATCCAATGGGCGTAGATATTCATCACTCCAGCGCGAATCATTTGGTCAAAGTGTGCTCTATTTCCATCAAAATAGACATACATTTTAGTACCATAGATATTTGTAACACCACCTTGGTTATAGAAATCTTCATAATCGTAAGCAAAATTAGATTCTCTAAAATCAGATTGAGTGTTATAAACAATAATTTGTAATTTTCTTTTAGAAGTGAAATTTAGTAGAAGTTCTATTTCGTTAATAATTTCTGGAGTTTTATAGAATACATACTGAGCAAGTTCTCTACCTGTTGGGTAATAATACACATCGTATTGTTCAGCGCGAAGATACTGCCAATTGAAATTTTGGTGTTGAACGCGATTTTTTCCAAAGCTCAATTGTGAACCATTATAAAATTGAGCTTTTGCGAAATTTGCAAAAGAGAGAGCAGACGCAAGTATTAGCGCACACAGAAAATAGTGTTTATATAGACTCCACGTCTTAGCCATCAAAAGCTGTTATTTTAATGAGTTCACAATAAAAGGGGCGAGAATATCTTCGATAAGAGAGCGTTTTAGGGCAAGCATTTCCTCATTTTTAGCTTCCATTAACAAGCGAAGATAGGGTTCTGTGTTTGAAGGTCTGATATTAAACCACCAATCTTGAAATTCGATACGATAGCCGTCAAAATCGAGAATTCGAGTAGGTTTTTCATAGGAAGTTGTTTTGTTTTTAACAGCTTCCATAGCAGCCTGTTTTTCGTTGATTGTAAAATTGATTTCTCCAGAATTTGCGTAGCGTTTAATATCAGCGATCAGTTGAGATACAGTAATGCCTCTTTTTTTTATATCAGAAAATATATGGAGTGCAATTTGTGCGGCTATCATAGCGGAATCTGAATAGAAAAAGTCGCGGAAATAGTAATGGCCTGCATATTCTCCGCCGTAAGCACCATCAATTTCTCGTAATTTCATGGCGGCGTATGCACGTCCAACGCGCCAGATATAGACCTCCCTATTCATGCTGTTCAAATATTCTTCCACAGACTTTGAAGTTCTAATATCCTGTAGTATTAGTCCAGGAGCATTTTTTTCTTCTGCAAAATAGTGTCCAAAAACAGCAATCATAAGATCTGGAGGGATAAAAGAACCATTTTCATCAACAAACATAACCCTATCGGCATCACCATCAAAGATAATACCAATATCAGATTTAGTGTCTAAAACTTTTTTTTGTAAATCCCTTACATTTTTCAAGTCCAAAGGATTAGCTTCGTGATTTGGAAAATTTCCATCAAGATTATCATAAATATAGATTGGATTATCTCCAAAAATATCTTTCACCAAGATAGATGCCATTCCATTAGAACAATCTATTACAACTTTCAGGTTATCAGTGTTATAATGATATTTTTTTTGAAAGTCCAAATACTCTTGTTTTAGAGGATAATCAAAAATTTTTCCTTTGTTTTTAGTGATAACAATCTCTTGGTTGAGGATTTTTTGTTCGAGTTCACCAAGCCCATTGTCGAATCCAACGGGGAGGGCATCGGTTTTGGACACTTTCAATCCGTTGTATTCTTTTGGGTTATGAGAAGCAGTAATCATTACAGAAGCGTCAAATTTGTGTTTAGCTGTAAAGTAATAAACCATGGGAGTAGTTGAAAGTCCCATATTATAAACATCACAACCTGCATCGGTAATTCCTTTGGCGAGGGCATCAAACATTTCATCAGAAGTCAGGCGCATATCTCGGCCTATTAACACTTTTTTAGAATTTAATAAAGACGGTAGAAAAAAGCCGAATTTGTAAATAGTTTCCAAATCAAAATCTTTTCCAAAAATACCACGAAAATCGTAAGCCTTAAATGCTCCCATGACAATAGATTTAATGTGTGCAAAGATACATTTTTTATTGCTATAAAAAATCCAGCATTATCACATTGACAATGCTGGATTATATAAACTA
>CADBTU010000126.1 GCA_902797625.1 uncultured Bacteroidota bacterium
ATCCCCTTGGTGATGAGCTTGTCGCGGTCGGCGGTGCCGTAGGAATGGAACGACCACATAAACAGCGCAAAGGCCACGACATAAACCGCCGCGCCGACGGTGAACCACGTCGTGCCGCACTTGAAAGGCACAAAAACGGCAAGGATGATGACCATCACCTGAAAAATGCTGTTCCATTGGGCGTACATTTTCGTTTTTGCATCGTACCAAGAGGTATCTACCGCGCGTTTGCCGCCTTCCTTGAAAATGGCCATGCAGATGAACTGCACAAGCACCATTGCCAAGGCGGGTATCCAAGCCCCTTCAAGCGTGGGACGAAGTGTAGTGAAAAAAAACAGGTTTTCCATAAACAAAAATTACAAACGTGGCAAAAGTACATCTTTAAAGGCGTATTTTAATCATCAATTATTGGTATTTTTAGACGAAATGAAACCACTAATAAGGAATGTTTCTCAGTGTAACAAATCTTGCAAATGGCTCAAATCATATCCTGTATTAGCCTTATCTAACCAAATTTTTGTATTTCTTCAGGAACTATTTCACTTAAATGGCGTTATCTTTTAATCTGATACTAACAAACTATGATGAATACGTGAACAGAGTAGAATAAAGCCTATAACTTCCTACAGAATCATCTTTCAATAAAAAAAATCGACAATTAATAAAATCAAGAAACGCGTACTGAAAACTTTAGATGAATCGCAACACCAAAGAAAAGTATTTGCTGAGTTTATTTTTTATGTAATTTTAATACTCTTTACGTGGTGCAATCTATCATCTATAATGGTAAAATATTGATTTTTGGCACCATGTATTTTATTAGAAAGCATTGTAAAAAAATATTACTTTTGCGACTTCAAATATTGCATAGATGATATATAAATTCTTGACAAGATGAAAAAAATATTTTTAGCATTCACTTTATTATCACTTTTTTGTGGTTGCAATCAACATCAAAAGCAGAAAAAAGATAGAATTATCGAAAAAAACAACATTCAAGTTCAAGATGGACGTTTTACTCCCGAAGTTATGTGGGCATTAGGTAAAATGGGAGAGAAAACTATTTCACCTAATGGCACACAAATAGCCTATACTGTTACTTATTACGATATGGAAGAAAATAAAGGTAACGCAGAGATTTATATAATGAACTCTGACGGCAACAATGTTTCACGAATCACCACTACTCCAGAATCTGAATTTAACATTGTTTGGAAAGATGATGAGACATTGCTTTTCTGTCGCGACAACAATATTCTCTCCATGAATATTAAAAATGGTAAAGAGAAAGAAATAGCAACCCACGAGCGAGGATTTGAAGGTTTCAAACTTGCTCCAGATGGTAAATCTGTTGTCTTTATTACAACAAAACCAGTTATGCGCCATTCACATCTCGAAAAACTTTATGCTGGTCTCGATAAAACCACTGGTAGAATAAACGAAGATTTAATGTACCGCCACTGGGATCAATGGGTTGATGAGTATCCTCAAATTTTTATTGCGGATTTTAGCGAAACAATTGATATAGAACATGCTATCTGCATAATTGACAGTACTTTCGAATGCCCTATGAGGCCTTGGGGCGGTGTTGAACAGTTTAACTACAGTCCTGATAGCAAAAAAATCGCCTACACTTGTCGCAAAAAAACTGGTAGCGACTACGCTCACTCAACAAACAGCGACATATATCTTTACAACATCGAAAAAAAATCTACCACAAACCTCAGTGAAGGTATTATGGGTTACGACCAAAATCCCGTATTTAGCAATGATGGTTCGATGATTGCTTGGGAGAGTATGGAACGTGATGGATATGAAAGCGATAAACTCAGATTGATGGTTATGGACCTAAACTCTGGTAAGCGCACTGATATGTCAACAAATTTTGATTATAACTTCGTAAATATTGTTTGGAGTGATGATGACAAAGAAATTCTTGGTGTAGTATATTTCAGAGGCACAGATCAAATTTTTGCTTGTAATCTTGATACTAAAGAATTTCGACAAATCACATACGGATATCACGATGTTCATAGCTTTGAATTAGTTAATGGAAAACTTTATGCCGACCAAGTATCTATGCAGTATCCATCTGAGATTTACGTTTATAATTTAACAGATGATAAAGCAAAAGGAAAGAAAATTTCTTCAATCAACGATGAGATATTATCAAAAGTTCGTATGGGCAAAGTTGAAGAACATTGGATTACCACTGTTGATGGAAAAAAGATGTTAACATGGTTAATCTATCCTTACAACTACGACAGCACTAAAATCTACCCCGCCCTACTCTATTGTGAAGGTGGTCCACAATCTGAAGTTGGTCAGTTTTGGAGTACCCGTTGGAATTTTATGGTTATGAGCGGTGCCGAATATTTTATCATTGCTCCTAATCGAAGAGGTACCATAGGTTTCGGCACAGAATGGTGTGAAGCAATTAGCGGCGATTACGGTGGATTGTGTATGCAGGATTATATGACAGCTGCTGATTACTTTGCTAACAACATCAAACAAATCGACAAAGAGCGTCTTGGTGCTTGCGGAGCCAGTTTCGGAGGCTACAGCGTTTATTGGCTTGCTGGACATAACCACAATATAAAGGGTTATAACGAAGGTCGTCGCTTTAAAGCACTCCTCGCCCACAACGGAATGTTTAACTTTGATCAACAATACTTAGAAACTGAAGAGCTATGGTTCGACAATTGGGATATTGGCGGTCCTTATTGGGATTGGAATAATCCACAAGTAAAAAAGAGTTATGCCAACTCTCCACATCTGTTTGTTGATAAATGGAATACTCCAATATGTGTTATTCATAGTGAATTTGATTTTCGTATTGTTGCTTCACAAGGAATGGCTGCTTATAATGCTGCTAAAATAGTAGGATTAGATGCTCGCTATCTCTATTTTCCTGATGAAACTCACTGGGTTCTCAAACCTCAAAATAGCCTTCTCTGGCATCGCAATTTCATCGATTGGTTTAATACACACCTAAAATAATTTTGACGTAAAAACAATCGTTATAGTCAATTACGAAATTATTAAACATACATTTTTTCAAAATTAAAATAAAACAATCATGTTATTTCACGTTTATGGAGCAAATGCTCTGGCTCAATGGGGAATGTTACTCGTGGTTCTTATTGGTCTTATCTTATTCAACGAGTTTGCACGCCGTACAAAACTCGGCGGAGCAATAACATTTTTTGCCATTCCATTAGTTTTAACCGTTTATTTTGTAGCTATAGCTATAGGGGCGAGAACAGGTGCCCAATGGGCTCTCAATAATCAAACTCACCTCTATATGAATGGCTGGTTCCATTACGCTAAACTGTATGCTGCACTCACTGGCTGTATTGGATTTATGATGATTAAATACGAATGGGGCATTGGTGCAAAACACTGGTTTAAACCTTTCCCTTTCATTATCGTTGCTATAAACATTCTAATTGCTGTTGTTTCAGACTTTGAATCTGCATTTAAAGGTTGGAACACTTGGTGGTTATCTTCTGAAGGTGTGTGGCTTTACGGTGGATGGCACAATATTATGAATGGTATTGCAGGTATCCTCAATATATTCTGTATGACAGCTTGGTGGAACGTTTATCCGTCTAAAGATAAAAAAGATATGATTTGGGCAGATATGACTTGGGTTTACATTATAATTTACGATATTTGGAACTTCGCATATACTTATAACTGTCTGCCAACACACTCTTGGTACTGCGGTATAGCTTTGCTTCTTGCTCCCACCGTTGCTGCTATTCTTTGGAATCGCGGAGGTTGGATT
This sequence comes from uncultured Bacteroidota bacterium, assembly GCA_902797625.1. Lineage (GTDB taxonomy): Bacteria > Bacteroidota > Bacteroidia > Bacteroidales > WCHB1-69 > F23-D06. The sequence goes on from CADBTU010000126.1 coordinate 3,791, forward strand.
CAGAACCGTGCTAACACATTAGCTATCTGGTGTATGTTTGCTCAAGTATTTCCCCTTTTCCAAGAAACATTCTACAATGGTAAACAATTCTTTAGCTGGGCTGTAATACCTTCACAATATCCAGAAGGCATTGAAACTGTTACTAAATTAGGTGAATTATATGATAAAGGTGGGGACCTTACAACTATTTCTGCTAACCCAACCGCTATGACAGTAGTTAGCGCCCTTGCTCTTATCACCAATATTATCGCCCTCGGATACATTATTTATATATCTAAAAAACGTAGTATTAACCCATACAAAGAAGACGTATTTGTTAATCAAAAATACTATAAAGATTCAATGGAACGAGCTGACATTAACTAACGATAATTTTTATAAACCATTAGTTATATCAATTTGATACAACATTTCTAATGGAAACAGAAAGAGGCCGACTAAAAATTACTTTTTAGTCGGCCCTTATTTAATTAGTCTTTGTCTCTGTGATTTTTTCATTCTCCGAGAGGAATTCTCGAAAATATGGCCGAAAGTGTTTACTTTCACTGCGCGCTCAAAATCATAAGTATCTAACTTTCCTGAAACAGATCCTCTTTCGACTATACG
>CADBTU010000127.1 GCA_902797625.1 uncultured Bacteroidota bacterium
GGACTCAGACAAGGAAACTTCTACACTAATTTATTCAACATTGCCCTTGATATGATATATCGCTTTTAGTTATGGAATACTCATATTACATAGATACACATTCTCATCTTTATAGAGAATACTATCCTAATGATCTTGAAAACGTCATTCAGCGTTCTATAGACGCCCACGTAGAAAAAATTATTCTCGCTGGCGTGGACGCTGTTACTCCAAAACTTATTGCAGAAGCCGTTGAACTCTTTCCTGAAAACATCTACGGATTAATAGGGCTCCATCCTTCTGATGTGAAAGATAATTACCAAGATGTTCTTGATGAATTAGAAAAACATATTGAAGATAAAAACATTGTTGGGATAGGTGAAATAGGCCTAGACTATTACCATGACAGAAATTTTGAAAAAGAACAACAGATAACTTTCAAAAAACAATTAGATTGGGCGAGAGACCTCGGCAAACCATTATCTCTACATATCCGAAGTGCCTATAATGAAGCGGTACCTATTATGAATCAATATGAAATTGGTTCTTTAAAAGGAGTACTCCACTGCTTTTCTGGAGGAACACAAGAAGCTGAATGGGCTAAAAAACGTGGTTTTATGATAGGAATAGGCGGGATTATAACCTTTAAAAATAATAAACTACAAGAACTCCTTCCTTCAATAGGTTTAAAAAATATAGTCTTAGAAACTGACGCTCCTTATTTAGCTCCAACACCACATCGTGGAACAACTAATGAGAGTGCTTATATTCCACTTATAGCTCAAAAAGTAGCTGAAATATTCAATACTCCCGTGAAGGAAGTTATGAAACAAACAACAGAAAACGCAATTAAAATTTTTCCTGACTTAATACAAGAATAATGATAGAATCAAATATTTTTACACCGTGCCAAATAGGACCAATCACATTGAAAAACAGAACGATACGATCTGCTGCTTTTGAAAATATGGCTCATGGAAATCGACCTACAGAAATGTTATTCAACTATCACACAGCAGTAGCTAAAGGTGGTATTGGAATGACAACAATAGCTTACGCCTCGGTTAGTCGAAGCGGTTTATCATTCGATGGTCAATTATGGCTTCGCGAAGAGATTGTCCCTGAACTAAAAAAAATGACTGATGCAATACACGCTGAAGGTGCTAAGGCATCAATACAGATAGGACATTGCGGCAATATGACTCACAAAGCAACATGCGGAGAAAAACCTCTTTCTCCCTCAGGAAGATTTAACATCTACTCTCCTACTTTCACTCGCAAAATGAATAAAAACGACATCAATCAGATTGTTGATGATTTTGGTAAAGCTGTAGATTTGTGTCGCCGAGCAGGTTTCGATTGTATAGAGGTTCATGCAGGACACGGCTATCTGATTAGCCAATTCTTATCTCCTTACACTAATCATCGCAAAGATGAATTCGGCGGCCCGTTAGAAAACAGAATGCGTTTTATGCGTATGGTTATCACAAAAGTAATGCAGGAAGCAAGAGATGATATGGCTATTGTGGTTAAAACCAATATGTACGATGGTTTCCGTAGCGGAATAAAAATCGAAGAATGTATAACCGTTGCTAAAGAATTGGAAAGGCTTGGAGTTCACGCTCTTGTATTAACAGCTGGATTCGTCAGCAAAGCTCCTATGGAAGTTATGCGCGGTGCAATGCCTCTTAAAACCCTTGCTCACTATATGGATTTCAAAAAATTTTGGTGGCTAAAACTCGGTCTTCATATAGGTGGCAGAATTGTAATTCCTACTGTACCATATAAAGATGCCTATTTCTACGAAACCGCAATGAAATTCCGTAAAGCAGTAGATATACCACTTATCTACGTGGGAGGTATGGTTGATAAAAAAGATATGGAAAAAGTACTTGATTCAGGATTTGTTGCTTTCCAAATGGGAAGAGCTCTCGTTCACGACACCAACTTTGTAAATAAACTCCACTCTGGTGAAATAACAAGAAGTGGTTGTAAACACTCGAACTATTGCATCGGAAGAATGTACACCCTAGAAATGAAGTGTCATCAATGTATGAATGAAAAATTACCCAATTATCTTCAAAAAGAGATAATTAAAGCTGAAAAAA
>CADBTU010000128.1 GCA_902797625.1 uncultured Bacteroidota bacterium
TCACACTCGAAAAAGAAAACAAGTTTTCTTTTTACTCGTTCAACCGCAATTTTTTCACGAAAACATTTCGAAGGCGCGTTTTTTTCTTTGTGGTTGTTACAGCAATCGTACATCGGGCAGACCGACATTGCGGGGCGGGGAACACAGAGAACTGAACGGGAGGGTTTTAATGTCGGCTTAAAAGTATCCAGCGGTTTTTCTGAACGAACGTATATTGCAATTAGAGCTTATAACGGCATCATGACGATTCGCTACAAAAAACTTCCTTTTGAGGTTTTAGCGAACAATAAACGCATGGTGTGTATTTGTGTTTGGAGGTGCTTTCATATAATGTTTTTTTGTCTGAAACACATTCTATCGACAGAGTATTATAAAATGCTAAGTGAAAGTTTGGATTATGAAACGGTAAACTAAACGTGCTTAACATTTTACAAAGTACATTCACTTTTGCACGATATAATAATTGTTTCCAATATTCACTGTTCCCACTTTTACACTATATTGCGGTTGTGGAAAATATATTTTTTGTTTAGTGGACAGCAATATAGAATTACAATTCATTTTTTTTGTATATTTGCAAGTTTTTTTTAGAAAGATAAAACCATTTAGAATGAGTGATTTAGAGAATAAAAACACACACGAAGAAACCTATAGTGCTAGTAATATTCAGATTTTAGAAGGTTTAGAGGCTGTGCGCAAACGCCCTGCGATGTATATTGGTGATGTTGGCGACCGTGGACTTCATCATTTAGTGAACGAAGTGGTTGATAACTCAATAGACGAAGCTTTAGCAGGGTTCTGTAACAATATTGAAGTTAAGATACTTGAGGGGAATGCTATCAGCGTATTAGACAATGGACGAGGTATTCCTACAGATATGCACGAAAAAGAGAAACGTTCAGCTTTAGAAGTTGTGATGACGGTGCTTCACGCTGGGGGAAAATTTAATAAGGATTCATATAAAGTTTCTGGTGGTCTGCACGGTGTTGGTGTATCATGTGTTAATGCACTTTCTTCACACCTTACCGCTGAAGTATTTCGTGAAGGTAAGCATTTTATTCAAGAGTATGAATATGGTAAACCACTATATCCAGTGAAAGTTGTTGGCGAAAGCGACTATCGTGGTACGAAAATTACTTTTAAGCCAGACGATACCGTGTTTCATACCACTATCTATGATTTTAAACGTCTTGCTCATCGTCTTAAGGAATTAGCCTATCTTAACAAAGGAATAAGAATATCTATTGAAGACCTTAGAACTGTTGGTGAAAACGGGGAATATCAGAAAGAGGAATATTTTTCAGAAAACGGCTTGCGTGATTTTATTATTCATCTCGATGAAGGACGAACAAAGATAACATCACAGCCAATATATATTGAAGGTGAACGTCAAGGAGTTCCCGTTGAAGTTGCTATGCAGTATAACGACTCTTATACAGAGAATATTCACTCTTATGTAAACAATATTAACACTATTGAAGGCGGAACGCATCTTACGGGCTTTAGAATGGCTCTTACACGTACACTTAAGAAATATGCTGAGGATAATAAACTTCTTGATAAACTTGAGAAAAATAAAATTGAGATTTCTGGCGATGATTTTCGCGAAGGTCTTACAGCAATAATCTCGGTAAAGGTAGCGGAACCACAATTTGAAGGGCAAACCAAAACAAAACTTGGTAACAGCGAGATTTCGGGTGTTGTTAACCAAATGGTTGGCGAAATGTTGACTAACTATCTTGAAGAGAACCCACGTGATGCTAAACAAATTGTTGATAAAGTTGTACTTGCAGCTCAAGCTCGCCATGCAGCCCGCAAAGCCCGCGAACTTGTTCAGCGTAAATCTGCTTTCAGTGGTTCGGGTTTGCCAGGTAAACTCTCAGATTGCTCTTCTAAAGATCCTTCAAAATGTGAGTTGTTTTTAGTCGAAGGTGATTCAGCTGGTGGTACAGCAAAACAAGGTCGTGATAGCCATTTTCAAGCAATTCTCCCTCTTAGAGGAAAGATTTTGAACGTTGAAAAGGCTATGCAACATAGAATTTTTGAAAGTGAAGAAATTAAAAATATTTATACTGCTCTCGGTGTTACCATTGGAACAGAAGAAGATAGCAAAGCTCTGAACTTGTCAAAGTTGCGTTATTACAAAGTTATCATCATGACTGATGCCGACGTTGACGGTAGTCATATTGCAGCACTTATTCTAACATTTTTCTTCCGCTTTATGCGCGAGTTGATAGAACAAGGTCATGTATATTTAGCAACTCCTCCTTTGTATGGCGTTAAAAAAGGTGATAAAGTTCAATACGCATGGAATGATGAAGAACGCGATAGACTTACAGCAGAAGCATCTGCTAACGGTAGAAAAGTTCATATTCAACGCTACAAGGGTCTTGGAGAAATGAAAGACGACCAATTATGGGATACCACTATGGATCCTGCTAACCGTGTACTTCGTAAGGTTACTATCGAAAATGCTGCAGAAGCAGATCGTATATTTTCTATGTTGATGGGTGATGAAGTCCCACCACGCCGCGAATTTATTGAACAAAACGCAACATACGCAAATATTGACGCTTAATTTTAATATTAGTTGCCATTATGGAAGAGAATATTGAGAATGTTGAGGTTCAATCGATTGAATCAACTCCAATAGCAGAAAACAAACAAAAAGTTTCGTTGCCCGTAATTTCGTTTAAAAATGTTAATATTGAACAACGTAAACTGCGTGTTCTCTCAGATATCTCTTTTACAATAAATCAAGGCGAATTTGTTTATCTTATAGGTAAAACAGGCTCTGGAAAATCATCTATCTTGAAAACTCTTATAGCTGAACTTAAACCACAAGGTGATGAGGCTTCTATTATAGGTTATGATCTTTTAACTCTTAAAAACAAACAAATTCCAGAACTTAGAAAAAAACTTGGCGTTGTTTTTCAAGATTATCAGCTTTTACAAGATAGACCAATTATCGAAAACCTCCTTTTCGTGCTTCGCGCAACCCGCTGGAATGATAAACAAGCTATGTATAATCGCTGTGAAGAAGTTTTAAGCATGGTCGGTCTCGCTACTAAAGATTTTAAATTACCATCGCAATTGTCTGGTGGTGAGCAACAAAGAGTTTGTATCGCTCGTGCGCTTCTAAACAATCCTGAAGTTATCATTGCTGACGAACCTACTGGTAATCTTGACCCTATAACTGCTGAAGATATTTTTAACGTATTCCATAATATCAATAAATCTGGTACTACAATTCTGATGGCTACTCATAATTTTTCATTGATCGATAAGTTCCCTTCTCGAGCAATTTGCGTAGAAGATGGTAAACTTATTGATACTTTGGTATAATATCATGCTCTCAGTTCTTATACCTGTTTTTAACGTTGATGTTAATCCTCTTGTTTCTGAATTATATACCCAATTGGAACAATTGTCGGTTTCTTTTGAAATTGTGGTTGCCGATGATGCGTCAACTGATAGTATTACACTAAACCAAAATTCTCGTATAAAACAATTTGAGAATGTTCGGCTATTATCATTTTCAGAAAATCAAGGCCGCTCAAAAATCAGAAATTTTTTAGCTAAAAGTGCTAAATACGATTATCTCCTAATTCTTGATTGCGATGCACGAGTTAAAAACAGTGATTTTATTGCAAAATATTTATCTTCCATAAGAGAAATAAGACAAAAAAACGAGTATTTTGTTATTTCAGGTGGTATATCTTACAGAAAAAAACAGCCTTTAAAATATCAAAAACTTAGATACAAATATGGTGTAAAACGCGAAGTAAGATCAGCTTCAACAAGAAATAATAATTCTTATAAATCTTTTACTCCTTTTAATGTTGTTGTCTCAAAAACTGTCTTTACAAAGTGCTGTTTTGATGAAACGCTTACACAATATGGTTATGAAGATACCTTTTTTGGTCTTGACCTAAAATCAAAAAAAATTCCAATATATCATATTGACAATCCAATGTATCACGATGGAATTGATGATAATGAAACTTTTTTGAATAAAATAGACTCTTCTTGCGAAAATCTTTCGCTGTTGATAAAAATGGGTAGGGTAGATGATGAATTTATTTCGAATAGTAGATTATTACAGGTATATTTTAGATTAAAATCTAACTTTTTTGGAAGATTTGTACTAAAAACAATTTCGTATTTTAGCAGTTTTTTTAGGAAGATTGCTCTTAATAGGAATAGTTTGTTTGCCTTAGATATGTATAAACTGGTGAAAATAGCAGATTAAAAACCGCACTATTTTTTTATCTTTGCAGCCGTTTTCGAAATTATGATTTCGCTCAACGCTATAAAATACACTCTGCAACATTTGCTTAATGTTGCTCTTCCTACTGCCGACAATTCTTCTATAGAAGTTTTGTTGGCAGATGGTTATGTTTATTTCTCATTATTCGAAATCGAAATATCTATCCCTCTTTTTAATGCTACCCAATTTAAACTTTTTCTCAAAGGTGAGGCTCAAATATCACTGATTAACAATTTTCAGAATAGATATAAGATTCCTGTTTTCTTCATAAATAACACAGAACTTCCCTTTTCTATAAAAGGTTCTAATATTATTTTCTCATACGATATTATAACCCCTTCATTTGCTCTGATGTCGCGCCTTGAAGAGTACTCAAATCCAGATAATCGTGATAAACACGGAAGATTTTTATTTTCATCAAGCCTAAGTGAGAGATATAGTATTATTGATATTCCACTTGTTGATGAATATGCAATGTTTATCAGAAAAGCTTTGACCGAAATATGTAAAGATAAAATTTCAATAATTCCAAGAAAACCAAACATAATTCAAACCCACGATATTGATATTCTCCAACGTTTTCGTACAAATGTTCAAGCTTTGAAATCCATATTTGGTCGCGACTTACTAATAAATCATTCTATTTCGGATACCAAAACTTCTTTAAGTCAATATAAATCTTGGAAAAACAGTTGTTATAAAGATCCATATATTAAACAAATATTTGATTTTCAAGATATTGCAAAGAAGCAAAATCGTAAAGTTATATTTTTCTTCAAAGCTCAAACAACAGGAGAGAATGATGCAACATACAACATTTTTGATGAGCTTACGAAGAATGTTATTTGCAGAATTTTAGAGGCAGGGGGAGAGGTTGCGCTTCACGGAAGCTATGAAAGTGCAATAAGTAGAAACTTGCTTCTTACTGAGAAACATCGACTTGCTGATGTTGCAAAAATTTCTATTACCACTTCACGGCAGCATTATCTTCGTTCTCAAATTTCAAAACAAATAAATTCTGTTGAAATATGGGAATCGGCAGGAATTGAAAATGATTATACTTTAGGTTTTCCAGAACATTGTGGATTTAAGTGTGGCACTTGCCACCCATATCCTCTTTACAACCTTTTAGAAGACCGCTCTTCAAATATTGTAGAACATCCTTTGATAATGATGGATGGAACAATTTTTGATTATATGAAACTATCAGTTGATAAAGCTAAGATTTTGATAGAAAGATTGTTGCAACGAGTTTTTGCTGTTGAAGGTGATTTTGTGCTTCTTTGGCATAATCATACCACAAGTCGAAATTACACTCGTTATTATGAAAATTTATTTGTGAAATTTTTTATCTGAGATACCTGACAACATTATGAATATTATCCACTTGTTTTCAAAAGATTCTGAAATAGATTTTTTTAATAGAATATCTAAATTTATGTCAACCGACTTCTCTCACTATGTTATGAAAGTTGGTGCAAATTCACAAATATCAACCAATATTGATGTTGTTCATGCACATTCTTGGATGGAAGTGGGTTTTAATGCTGTTGAATTATCGCAAAAATATGATATTCCATACATTATTACTTTATCTCAAGAAGATCTTAAAAAATACAAAAAAACTCCCTTTTTCAAAAGAAAAAATATATGCTCAATATTGGAAAATGCTTCTGAAGTAATTTTTACAAACCCTTATCAGCAAAATTTTATTGCTAATTATTTACCCTCAGATGTAGCTGATAAAATATTCGAACACAGTGTACTTTTAATAGAACCTATTGACAATTTTTGGATCGAAAATATTAGAATACATCCTCCGACGGCGTTAGTGAATATTAAATTGTTGTATGTTGGGGAAATTCGTGAAGATAGTCACTTAATAACGATCTTAAATTCTGTTGATAAACTTAAGAAAAAAAATTATCAAGTTTCACTTACTGCTGTCGAAACATCTATTGTGAATTCTTGTTATAGAAATAAAATTAAAAACATTGCTGAAAAACGTCAAGATTTTGAATTAGTATCTTTGATAGAAAATAGCAATTTGGAAAATGAGAGATTATTACATATTTATAGAAATAGCGATATTTCAATACTTTTGAATGATAATATTGACACGATAGAGCGATTTGGTGAAGCTACTACTCAAGGTTTGCCAGTGATTCATACATCAGATAGTGCTTTTTCTGGAATATTGAACGATAAACTTACCGATTTTTCTGTATCGCGCGTAAATTCTTCTGAAATAGCTGATTTAATTCTTGAAATTAGCAATAGTTTCGCTACGATAGAACAACATATAGCAGCTTTTTCTCCATTTTTAATGTTTGATGCAAAAGAAACAGCGTATAGATATGAACACCTATACGATAATGTATGTGTTAAATAAAACCCTATGACACTCAGCGAATTAAACAACAAATACTATAAATATGAAGTAAAACAACTTGAAGAGATAATCGCTAAACCAGAAAATTCTGTAGTTGCGTTAAATGGTATTAAAGGTTCTGCTTTTTCTTTAATAGCATCACAAGTTGTTTCCAATATTGACAATGTATCTTTATTTATATTTCGAGATAGCGAAGAAGCTGCTTTTTTTGTTAATGATCTCGAAATATTATTAGGCGAAAAAGAAATGCCTCTATCCTCAAAAAGAGTACTATATTTTCCTTCATCATTCAGAAGAAATAGTAATTTTAATGAAAAAGACTCTTCAAATGTAAAATTGAGAGCTGAAGTACTAAATAAGCTTATTACCTCTGAAGGCAGCGGTCCGATAATAGTAACTTACCCTGAAGGAATTGCAGAAACAATAGCTAACCCTGAAGAAATAAAAAGGAAATCATTCACTGTTGTTAAAGACTCTATTGTTTTATCGGACGATTTTCTTAATCAACTATATGACTTAGAATACCTTCCTGAAGATTTTGTATATGAACCTGGTCAATTTGCTTGGCGAGGTAATATTTTCGATGTTTTTTCGTATTCAGAAGAATATCCCTACCGAATTGAATTTGAAGGCGATAAAATTGCATCTATACGATTTTTTGATTCAGAAACACAACTATCTATAAAAGATTTAGATAAAATTTTTGTGATGTCTCCTATAACCCATTCTGATGCAAATAGTACGCTTGTGTCTCTGTTCAAACTTCTACCCGAAAATTCCGTTATATGGCAATTCTTTGCTAAAAGTTTAGAATCTTCTGTTAGTACATACTATAAAACTTTCTCCGAAATCAGTACAAATACAACGAATGTTGTTCTATCAAAAAAACAATACCAATCAGAACTGAGCAAGTTTAATAATATATTTATAAACAGTGGAAGTTTCGAAAATTGCGATGTGAATATCACTTTCTCAATGCAGCCGCAGAGCGATTTTAATAAGAGTTTTGACTATCTTTTGTTAGAGTGGATCGATAACATAGAACACGGTATTGAAAACTACTTTATCTCCGAAGCGCAGTCGCAGCTTGACAGATTGTATAAAGTGATGCTAGATATCCTTTCAAAATACAATCAGCATAACGAGGCCAACTACAAAATAGATAAACTTTATCAGCCTATTTGCGATTCTTTGCATGAGGGTTTTAAAGACGAAGAACATCGAATATCAATTTATACAGATCATCAATTTTGGAATCGTTTTCAACGAGTGGTTTTGCGCGATCGTTATAAAAAGAGTGAAGCATTAACACTTCGCGAAATCTACGATTTACAACCAGGAGATTATGTAACACACATCGATCATGGTGTTGGTATTTACAGAGGATTAGAGAAAAAGGTGATGGGAGAGACTGTTCAGGAGGTTATAAAGATTGATTATAAAGATGGTGATGTTGTATATTTAAGTGTACATTCTTTGCACAAAATCAGTAAGTATGTCGGTAAAGAAGGAACGCCGCCAACGATTCACCGCTTAAGCTCAGGAAATTGGGATAAGTTAAAAGAGCGCACCAAGAAGAGAGTCAAAGAATTGGCTATTGATCTTATAAAACTCTATTCTGAACGTAAGGCAAAAAAGGGGTTCGCTTTTTCACACGATAACTATCTTCAATATGCTTTAGAATCATCATTCATTTATGAAGATACTCCCGATCAAATTAAGACTTTGGCAGAAGTTAAAGCAGATATGGAAAACGATCATCCTATGGATAGACTTATCTGCGGAGATGTTGGTTTTGGGAAAACTGAGATTGCTATACGTGCGGCTTTTAAAGCTGTGTGCGACAGCAAACAAGTGGCTATTTTAGTGCCGACTACAGTTCTTTCAATGCAGCATTTTAAAACTTTTAGCGAGAGATTAGAGAATATGCCTTGTCGTATCGCTTATATCAATAGATTCAAAACAAATAAAGAAATTAAGGATACTCTTAAAAATGTGAGTGCTGGCAATGTTGATATTCTTATTGGTACTCATAGAATTTTAAGTAAAGATGTGGTTTTCAAAGATTTAGGATTGTTGATTATTGACGAAGAGCAGAAATTTGGAGTTGCAGCGAAAGAGAAAATTCGCGAAATGCGAACTAATATAGACACTCTTACCATGTCGGCTACTCCTATTCCAAGAACACTTCAATTTTCGCTTATTGGTGCGCGCGACATATCGGTTATAACCACCCCGCCGCCTAACCGCCAACCAATTGAAACTGAAGTTCGCGTTTTTGACGAAGATGTTATGCGTGATGCTATTCAAACTGAGATTGATAGAGGCGGACAAGTTTTTGTGGTACATAATAAGGTTCAGAATATTAAAGAATTAGCAGGGTTAATTCAACGATTGGTTCCGAAAGCACGAGTTACTATAGGGCACGGACAGATGGAAGGCGACCAGTTAGAAAAAGTTATGTCGCAATTTATGAATCACGAATATGATGTGCTTGTTTCTACAACAATTGTAGAATCAGGATTGGATATCGTGAACGCTAACACTATGATAATCAATGATGCACAGAATTTTGCCCTCAATGTTTTACATCAGCTTCGCGGTCGGGTAGGGCGCAATAACCAGAAAGCCTATTGCTACTTGTTTATTCGTCCTTGGGAAACTCTCAACGACCAAGCACGACGAAGGTTAAAAGCTATCGAACAGTTCTCAGATATAGGAAGTGGAATACATATAGCAATGCGCGATCTTGATATCCGAGGTGCTGGCGATATTCTCGGTGCTGACCAAAGTGGCTTTATAAACGAAATGGGGTACGAAATGTACCAAAAAATTCTAAATGAAGCTATCCAAGAGATGCAAGAGTCTGAAGACCAGTTGTTTGATAATTTACAGATGGCTGATAATAGTGCACTTGTTCGTAGAATTTGCTCCATAGAAACTGATGTTGAAGCACTTTTTCCTACTTCATACATCTTTAACGTAACTGAACGAATGAATCTTTATAAAGAATTAGAATATATCACTAATGAGGATAAACTTAATGATTTCAAAAACAAGATTATTGATATATTCGGGCCGCTGCCTCGTGAAACTGAAGATTTGTTGCTAACTATGCCTTTACGTTGGCGTGCTTCAGATTTACATTTCGATAAAATTGTTCTAAAAAAACGCATTTTTAATGGTTATTTTCTTGGAAATTCAAAGTCTATATACTTTCAATCAGATAAATTCGGTAGATTTTTACAATTTATGCAGATGAATCATCCTATAGTTCAACTAAAAGAATCTAATAATAGACTTATATGTTCTATTCATAACGTTCCTACAATAAAATCTGCTATCCACTGGCTAAATAAAATTGAACAATTCGTTAATACTAACAATGATTAATTCCAAAACTAAGGAATATATTTCAAATAATCTTGAAAAAGATGTATCTTGGTTGGCTTTGCATTCTGCAAAAGATTCTGATGTGGATATGCGTATGGCAATACAACAGATTGAAGGCCGCCAAAAGGCAAAACATAAACTCCCTGAACTTTTTATGCTTGATGATATAATCTATCCTCAGCGTATTTCTATTGAGCAATGCTCATCCTCAGCTTCAGCATCTTACAAAGCCTCACTTTTTTCAGGGGAAACTTTTGCTGATTTAAGCGGTGGGTTCGGTGTTGATACCTTTTTCTTTTCAAAACAATTCAAAAACGGAATCTACGTAGAACCTAATGAAGAATTGTGTACTATTTTTGATTATAATTCTAAAATACTGAAAATCAACAATGTGTCGATAGTTAACTCAAATTTAGAGAATTTTATAGACTCTCTAAATAGAGTTGATTTTATTTATATAGATCCATCACGACGTGATAATTATGGGAAAAGAGTTTATGAAATTCACGACCTTACTCCTAATGTTTTACTTTTCAAAGATAAGCTTCTATCTAAATCTAAACATTTGATGATAAAACTATCTCCCATGCTTGATATTACCGCGCTAAAACGACAACTTCCAGAAATCTATGAACTTCATGTTGTTGCAGTTAATGATGAATGTAAAGAACTTCTTTGTGTTTTAGATAAAGATAATAAAAATGCAGATTTTCAAATAGTTACGAAAAATATAAAGGCTAATTCAGAAGAAACGTATATAGGTAAATACTCGAGGGAGCGTGCATTAAAACCACTTTTTGTCTCAGAAATAGAACAATTTCTATACGAACCTAATGCAGCTCTCATGAAATCTAACTTATATAATTCGTTGTGTTACGACTTCGGAGTAAAAAAATTAGCCAGAGAGACAAACCTTTTCACCAATAGTTATCCAATAGAAAATTTTCCAGGAAGATCTTTCAAGGTCTTAAATATTATTCCTTACCAACCCAAGAAAATTAGAAAAGAGTTAGAGCATATTAAATCAGCAAGTATTACTGTGAGGAATTTTACAATTTCTGCTATGGAATTAAGAAAAAGCTTGAAAATCAAAGAGGGAGATAAAATCTTTATTTTTGGAACTACTCTAAGTAGTAATAATCGAGTGATTATAGTATGTGAGAAACTCTGAGAGAAGAGGTTTTCTACCTTTCCGCGAATATGATTACAACGAATCCGCTTACGTACCATTTTCCCTGTGAAAGGGTTAAGAACGTAGTAAGAAACGTAAGTTTCTTTTTTGTGAACAACCTTCCGCATGGCAGAAATCTACGAAAATTTTAGGCATTTTTTTCTCCTTTCTTATTTTTGTTAGGAAAGGATGTGAACAAACTTTGGCGCAGTTGATTTTAA
>CADBTU010000129.1 GCA_902797625.1 uncultured Bacteroidota bacterium
ACGAGCAGAGGGGCCGCGACCAGCTGTCGGAGTACCTCGCTACCCGCAGCAAGGATGAAGGCTATCTCGTTACGTTCGACTTCTCGAAGAACAAGGAGGAGAAAGAGCCAGAGTGGATCGAATGGAACGGGAAAAGGATCTTCGAGGCGGTGATATAGTTAATCATTAGTAGTTATGAACCCAGTATTATAGAAAAGATAATCTTCCCTGTTTAAACAAACGTAAAGACGCGCTGCGTCTCTACATAGTGGCAAAGAAAAAGGGATTAGGATGGTCCTTTAAGACTTATTCGAGGATCCAACCAGCCATAGATAATATCACAAAGCACGTTTATAACTACCAAAATAATAGATACATATAGTAATGACCCCATCACTACAGGGAAGTCGTACTTATCAAGACCATCTAAAATCACAACACCCATTCCTTTCCAATCAAAGATATATTCAACGAAAACAGCACCTGCAAGAAGACTTGCTAACCATCCTGAAATTGCAGTAATAACAGGATTGAGAGCATTTTTCAAAGCGTGAGTTACAACAACCTGCTTCTGAGCAAGTCCTTTTGCTTTAGCAGTTCGTATATAATCTTGAGAAAGAACATCGAGAAGAGAATTTTTTGTTAATTCTATTACAACAGCTAAAGGGCGTATTCCGAGAGTCAATGCTGGTAATATTAAATTCTTCAAATTCACATATTGTCCTGAGCCATAATCATCTACAGTATAGAGACTTCCAAACATATTTAACCCTGTAATATCAGACAATAAGAAAGCAAAAATCCACGCAAAAAGTATAGCTGCAAAGAAAGATGGTACCGACATTCCAAGTACAGATACAGCCAAAGCTGTTTTATCAAACCAAGTATCTTTATATATTGCGCAGAAGATGCCTGCTATTATACCCAGAATCAGAGCAAAAACAATAGAAACAACTGCTAAAAGAAGTGTTTTTGGAAATGCTTCAGAGATAATTTCAGATACAGGTCGCTTACTTTGATAAGAGCGTCTAAGATACGGCACTTTAAATACAACTGCTGAATTTTTAAGAGGTAAAAACTTCACATAATGATAGTTATTATCATTAAGATAGAAAAATGAATCTACATCTTCTGTTTTATGCCACGAAATTGGAGATACATCATTCAAATAGGCTAAATATTGAATTCCAATTGGCAGATTGAGTCCCATCTCTTTTCTTATAGCCTCTTCAGTATCTAAATCGCTGCGTTGTCCCATTATCATACGCGCTGGGTCAGACGGTAGTACAGTAAAAAGAAAGAAAACCAAGGTAACTACTCCAAACATTAAGAGCAGTCCGTACCCTATTTTTTTTACAATATACCTTAACACAACTTGTGTATTATGGTTTTAAAAATATCATTTATTTCCGTATGCTACTTCGTATTCTTCGTAGCCTTCAATAATATCGCCGACTTTAATGTCATTACAACCATCTATATTTAGACCACAATCTTGACCTGCAACAACTTCTTTAACATCATCTTTGAAACGACGAAGAGAACCAAGTTTACCAGTATAAATCACAATACCGTCACGTATGAGACGGATTCTGGTATTACGTTGCAATTTACCTTCCAGCACCATACCACCTGCTACGTTTCCAACTTTAGAAATATGGAAAACTTCACGAATTTCAATATTGCAGATAACTTTTTCACGAATTTCGGGAGAGTGCATACCTGCGATAGCATCTTTAATTTCATTTATAGCAGTATATATAATAGAGTAAGTACGGATATCAATCTGTTCGGATTCAGCCATTTTACGAGCTCCAGCAGAAGGACGAACTTGGAAAGCTACAATCAAAGCATTAGAAGCTGTTGCCAACATCACATCGGTTTCAGTAACTTGTCCTACAGATTTATGAATAACATTAACTTGTACTTGTTCTGTGCTGAGTTTCAACAATTCGCCAGCGAGTGCTTCAACAGAGCCGTCAACATCACCTTTAACGATAATATTGAGTTCTTTGAAGTCGCCAATAGCAATTCTACGACCGATTTCCTCAAGAGTAACGTGTTTTTGAGTTCTAAGTCCCATTTCACGGGCAAGGCGTGCACGCTTAGTAGCAACGCCACGAGCTTCTTGTTCTGATTCACAAACTTTGAAAGTATCTCCAGCTTGTGGAGCGCCATTAAGACCTAATAAAAGCACTGGTGAAGCAGGGCCAGCGGATTTAATTGCTTGATTACGTTCGTTGAACATTGCCTTAACTTTTCCGAAGCAGCTACCAGCAAGAATCGGGTCTCCAATAGAAAGAGTACCATTTTGCACGAGTACTTTTGCTACATAGCCACGCCCCTTGTCCAAAGCTGATTCAATAACAGCACCAACACCTGGACGGTTAGGATTTGCTTTAAGTTCAAGCATTTCCGCTTCTAATAAAACTTTTTCAAGAAGTTCGTTTACATTAACTCCATGTTTAGCGTCAATTTCTTGGCATTGATATTGACCGCCCCACTCTTCAACAAGAAGGTTCATATTAGCCAACTCTTCCCGTATTTTGTCTGGATTTGCGTTAGGTTTATCTATTTTTGTTATAGCAAAAACCATTGGAACTCCTGCTGCTTGCGCGTGATTTATAGCTTCAACCGTTTGAGGCATAACAGCGTCATCAGCGGCCACAACGATAATACAAAGGTCGGTGATTTTTGCACCGCGCGCACGCATCGCAGTGAACGCTTCGTGTCCTGGAGTATCCAAAAATGTTATTTTTCTACCATCTGGAAGTCTCACCTCATAAGCTCCAATATGTTGCGTAATGCCACCAGCTTCACCTGCAATAACATTTGTTTTACGAATATAGTCTAACAATGAAGTTTTACCGTGGTCAACGTGCCCCATAACCGTAATAATAGGATGACGAGGTTGCAAATCTTCTTCTGTATCTACATCGGTCTTATCTGTATCATCGTCTTCATCAGCGTCAATAAATTCAACACTATAACCAAACTCTTCAGCTAACATAGCAATATTCTCAGCATCAAGACGTTGGTTAATAGATACAAAGAGTCCAATACTCATACATGTGGATATAATCTTCGTTACATCTACGTTCATAAGTGTAGCCAATTCATTAGCTGTTATGAATTCCGTAACGCGCAGAGTCTTTTGATCCTCTATTGCTTGAAGTTCTTGTTCTTCAATACGTTCGTGAATAAGTTGACGTTTTTCTTTTCTACGTTTTGCTGCGGTAGTATTCTTTTTAGTATTGCTTTCGAGACGCATTTTAGTCTCTTTAATTCTGCGATGAATATCTTCAGCCGAAATCTCAACTTTTTCAGGCTCTTGTTTACGTTTTTTATCTTTATCTCTTTCTTTATCTTCCTTATAATTAGGAATATTAGAAGATTTTACAGGCTTTGCTACGCGTTTTCTCTTCTTCTTCTTCTTATCTTGGTTATCAACTATTTTATGCTCTTCTTTCTTTGAAGATTCTTTATTTTGAAGAAGCGACAAGTCTATGGTTCCTAATATCTTAGGACCTTTAAGCTGATCAACAACTGTTTTAAAATGTTCTGGTTCTGGTTGTTGATGAGATTGTGGTTTAGATTCCTGTTCTGGTTCTG
>CADBTU010000130.1 GCA_902797625.1 uncultured Bacteroidota bacterium
GAATAATAATACTTATTACATTTGTATATTAGGTATTCTATCTGCTTTATGGAATTATTCCCTAAATGTATTGATTTATAATTTCATCAAAAAAACTATTTTTGCATCAATTTTTAATCGCAAAACGATTCTCCACGATGAAAGGATTTTATACGGTATTATTATTGATTGTTTCCAATATTTTTATGACATTTGCATGGTATAGTCATTTGAGGCTTCAAAGCTATGATTGGTTTAGTAAACTTTCGTTGCCATTAATAATACTTTTTAGTTGGTGTATAGCTCTTCTTGAATACACATGTATGGTGCCAGCGAATCGAATTGGATACATAGATAATGGTGGTCCTTTCAATCTCTGGCAACTCAAGGTTATTCAAGAATTTCTATCGTTAACAATTTTTACTATATTCACAATTATATTTTTCAAAGGTGAAACATTGACAATGAACAGGTTGGTGGGTTTTTGCTTTCTGATATTAGCTGTCTATTTTATTTTCAAAAAATAAAACACGTGAAGAGATTTTTGAGAATAATTTTTTTCCTCTGTTGATACAATAAAATTTGTTTATCTAACGTTGAGTAGTTGCTATTAAATTTGTAAATTAAAATATTGCCGATGGAAAAAACATCTACACCTGTTAATAAAAAATCTATCAAACGCGAAAAACCGTCAAGCAGGGTTGTTGAAAATATCTTAAAATATTCAGCATCGCTTTCTGTAGTTATAGGGTTGAACTGTGGTACTTTTTTAGCAGTTAACAATTAGTATTATTGTGCGGAAAGTTATTATTTCGTTGGGAAGCAATCTTGGAAACCGAGGTCTATTTATTAGTTCTGCAATCACTAAGATAGAGGATTTTATCGGTCCAGTTGTGCTTAAATCTTCTGTAATAGAAACACCATCTTGGGGGTTCGAGTCTTACCCTTTTCTAAATCAGATTATTGTTGCACAAACACATTTATCGCCACTATCACTTCTTAACGCTCTTCAAGATATTGAAAGAAATTTAGGTAGAACCGAAAAAAGCAGTAAAGACGAGAGTGGTTGTTCTATTTATCATGCTCGTGAGATAGATCTTGATATTCTCGATTATGATGGAGTAAGACTAAACAAACCTCACCTAACTCTCCCCCACCCTCATATTTACGACCGCGATTTTATTGTTACACTCTTAAACGAACTAAATATTGAACTTTAACTATGAAAATTCCTTATAATTACGTTACTATTGAAGGTAGCATTGGTGCAGGCAAGACCACTTTGGTTGAGATGTTATCAAAAGAGATGAATGCCGAACCTATTTATGAGCGCTTTGCCGATAACCCTTTTCTTCCAAAATTTTACAAAGAGCCACACCAGTACGCCTTTCCTCTTGAGATGACATTTTTGATGGATCGCTATCAGCAGTTAAAATCTTACCTTTCATCAATGAATATGTTCACAGATTTTACTATAAGTGATTATTTCATTGATAAATGCTTACTCTTTTCAAAAAATAATCTAAATACCGACGAGTTTATACTTTTTAGAAAAGTGTTTGACGCTATCTCATCGCAACTTCCCAAACCTGATATTATATTATACCTCTATACCACCCCAGATAAACTTCTTAAACAAATTGCCAAAAGAGGGCGAAGTTATGAGAGTGATATAACTCAAAAATATCTTTCTGATATTCAAGACAAATATCTTACTTATTTTCGCGACAACAAGAATATCCCTATTCTTCTTATAGATACAAAAAATATTGACTTTGTAAAAAATATCACTGATTATGAATTAATTAAAAACTTATTGACAAAAAAATACGAAGCAGGGATTCATAGAGTTATATTCTAAAATTCACTATTTAGTTTTGTTGTTTTGGGGAGCTTTTTAACAATAGAATCTTGATTTGTGTTGGAATAATAATAATGTGTATGCAAAAAAATATTTTGAATTGTTGTGGTTTGAACTCTTTTTTTGTTAATTTTGCAAGTTTGATATTCTAAAGAAGTAATAACAAAAAAGTAATATAACATTATGAAATTCAGAAGATTATTCGCATTCCTGATGGGTATCGTGGTTATCATTTTAGCTGTATTTGCAGCAAGAAGTATCATGCGTCCCGAAAAATTCAAAACTGTTTATCAACTTCGTAAGGAAGCTAATGTACAAAACCTCTTGGCAATTCGCAGTGCACAGGCTGTTTATAAAAACGTAAACAAATCATACGCCTCAAACATTGACGATTTATTTGATTTTGTCAAAAATGGAACTGTTCAAATTGAGAAGAACGTTGGTAACTTTCCCGACACTATGAGTGAGGCCGAAGCTTTCAAACTTGGTCTTATCCATAAAGAGATCGTTAACGTTCCTGCTATTGAAAAGATTCTTGATATTGACCACAACTTGACCGTTGACAACTTCAAACATTTTCAATATATACCTTTCTCCAACAAAGAAAATAAATATTCTATTCAAGTTGATTCGCTCTCAAGTAAAACTTATACTATTCCTGTTTATAAAATAGAAGTAAGTCTTGATGAAATGCTTGTGAATATGGGAAAATCAATTACCCCTGAAGACGCTGGCTTCTTCTCGAAATTATGGAATAAAATTTTCTACAACGATCTCGCTGAAGAAAATCAATACCGCACTCAATATGATGGTTTAACTATGGGTTCTCTCACTGAAGCAAGTACTGCTGGTAGTTGGGAATAATTTTTTATGGAAATGACCTCATTTTTTACTCAATATTTTGAAAAATCCATCCGTATTTCTCCGGATGGATTTTCGTTTTGCAAGATGGAAAATGGTAAATATCATTCTATCATCTTTCATAACGACTCTAACGCTTTACTTACTGTTGAAGCAGCTAAATTTTTTTCTTCTGACGATCTTATTGATGTGGTGTTAGCTGAAAATGTGCCTGTGTTGGTACCCGAAGAGATTTTTAATTCCCAAATGACTATTGAATATCTTAAATTTCAAACAGACACATCAAAAATTGATAAAACTATAATCGATAATTTTGATAATTACATCGCTATAAGTTTTATTAGTCAAGATAAAGCCAACTCACTAAAAAAATTACCTAACAAAATCAATATTCATATAGAATCATCTATATTTCTAAAATTTCTTAATGATACCAATATTGCAAACGCACTATTCATATCTCAAAATCAATCATATTTTGATTTATTAATTCTTCAGAAAAAGCAATTACAACTTCTCAATAGATTTGAATTAGACGACACTAACGATACTATATACTACATATTAAATGTGATTAAACAATATGGTTTGAAAAATCCAGATGTTTTTATCTTTGATATTGATGAACGTGGAAAACCTATATCAGATTTTTTAACATCTAAAATGTTGTCCACAAAAATTTTTAGATTATGAGAATTATAAGTGGAAAAAATAGAGGAAGACATATTGTTGCTCCGAGCAATTTACCTGTGCGACCCACAATGGATATGGGAAAAGAGAGTCTCTTTAATATTCTCAATAACTATTTCTATTTGGATAACATTCACGTTCTTGACCTATTTTCTGGAACTGGGAATATTACCTACGAATTTGCCTCGCGCTCTGCTCTTTCAGTAATTGCTGTTGATGAAAATATTCTCTGCACCAAGTTTATACAAAAAACAATAGAACAATTAAAATATGATAATGTTACTGTTGTAAGGCAAGACGCTTTTGCTTTTTTGAAATCTTGTCATAAAAAATTCAATGTTATTTTTGCAGACCCTCCATACGATATGCCCAATATAGAACTTCTTCCAGACTTAGTTTTTGATAATAATTTATTACTACCTGACGGTTGGTTTGTTTTGGAACATTCTGGCATTCACGATTTTTCTCAACACACAAAGTTTTATGAACATCGTAAATATGGTAAATTACATTTTTCATTTTTTGTAGATATTCAAGAAGACAACCAAGATGACAAATGACAAAAAATTCCTAATTGTAGGTCTTGGAAACGTTGGAGCAGAATACACAGGAACCCGACATAATTATGGCTTTGAGGTTGCTCACGCTTTTGCTCAAGAGTTTAATGCTACTTTTAATAACGAACGACTTGGTTTTATTGCTCGTGCTTCGCATAAAGGCCGACAAATTGTAATTCTGCTACCCACAACTTATATGAATTTAAGTGGTAAAGCTGTCAAATATTGGCTTAATCAGGAAAATATTCCAGTTGATAATTGTATGGTTATTTTTGACGACTTAGATCTACCTTTAGGCTCTTTTCGACTCAAACCTAAAGGCGGCGGTGGTTCTCATAATGGCATAAATAACATTATAGATGAACTTGGACATAGTAACATTCCACGAATGAGATGTGGTATCGGAAAAAATTTTGCTCAAGGATACCAGGTTAATTACGTTCTAAGTAAATTTTCATCCGAAGAACTTATTGTTATTGATGAAACTATAAAACGTGCTGTTGAAGCTCTGAAATCTTTTACAACCGCAGGAATGCAACGTACTATGAACCAATTTAATACAATAGAGAACAAACAAAAAAAACAAGATTAAATAGACAATCAAGTTTAATCATGCATAAAATATCAATATTTATTATTTGTTTTATTGCTTTTTTTTCTCTAAAAGCGCAAAATTACAGTAATTGGTATCAAGCTGGATTTAAAATATCTATGAATGTGCCACTTAATAGGACATACGCAACGGATATTGAGCTTTCAACGTTAAAAAATATGCACTTTAATAGCTTTTTTAGAGCTGGAAAATATGTTTTTGGAGAAGTTGGATTGGGATACCATTTTTTTAAAGCACAATATAATTTTCTCAATGACTCACAATCATTATTAGAAACGCGTTATCTAACTATACCTATTAAAGTTGTGGGAGAATTAAAATTTAGTAAATCGGTATCTTTCCTTCCTCAAGTTGGAATTATATACCAACCGTTAATACATTGTGCGGGAGATTTAATAAGATTTGATAAAACTATGGTCGAAAATCATTGGACGTTATTGACTGCTGGGTTCGATTTACGATTTGGTTTTATAATTTTAGGTGTTGACTATCGCTACTCGTTTCAGAATTTTTTCCGAAATAATCCAGGAATAAAACCACAATTTGTAAATATTTGCATAGGTGCACAGTTTTAACTTGTTGATATTTAGTATAATAAAAAAAATATTAAAACAATATTAGATATAAAAAAAAAGTCTATATTTGCACCGTCAATTTGACAGGGAGCTTAGCTCAGTTGGTTTAGAGCATCTGCCTTACAAGCAGAGGGTCACAGGTTCGACTCCTGTAGCTCCCAC
>CADBTU010000131.1 GCA_902797625.1 uncultured Bacteroidota bacterium
ACGTAGTAATGGTCATCTGTAATTATTCCTCCAGGTTTATTTTGGAAATATTCGCCATATCCAAGACTATATGCTGTTGACCAAACTTTACGCACAACATCTTGAGCATCTCTAAGAGAAAATTGCTCTTGTAAAAAACGGGGATTAGGATTTCCAACCATATCTAATAATATGCCATATTTAGCAGTGTAATCTTTAACATGGTGATTTTTAGCCCAATATTGAGCCCCAAGTCCCCACCAGTCGCCAGGTATTCTCTCTGTTTCCTTCGGTCCAAAATCTTCAGCATCAAAGAAGATAATATCAATTCCTATTGATGATTTAGTTATACTGAGTTGTCGAGCAATTTCAAGAAGAACTCCTACCCCACTAGCACCATCATTTGCTCCATCAATTGGGGTTTCTCTATTATTAGGATTGGGGTCATGGTCGGCAAATGGACGCGAATCCCAATGTGCAGCAAGCACAATACGATTTGGGTTAGCAGGTAAAAATGAACCAATGTAGTTCACTGTATTCCATTGCTTTCCATCGTAAGTACGAGTTGTAAAATGTTGTTCGTAAACAGTATCACAAAATTGAGCAAGTTTATTAGAGAGCCACCTTCCGCAATTATCGTGAGCTTGCGAACCGAGCACACGAGGACCAAAATCAGTTTGCGATTTGACATATAAAAACGCTGAATCAGCGTTAAAATCTGGTAAAGGTAAAAATTCTTCTTTGTTGTTTTTTGGCTTGTCCTTTTTGTTATCACAAGAAAAAAACAGAAATACTGATAACGTCAATGGTAATAAAATTGCAGCAACACTCTTCAATCTATACATACTTAAAATTTTATCTACAAAATCAATAATCAAATAATTCGCAAAGATACATAAAATTCTATTAGTGTACGCCAACAGTTCAGCTGGTTCAGAGCCGTTTTCGCAGATAAAGTTAGAGTTTTATGGAGACTTGTAACTTCAAATCGAAATTGTTTATGCTGATTTACTGAGGGTTGCGATTGCATAAAATCTACTTTTTATTTTTAAAAGAAATCAACAACCTTTTTCTGCATTTCCTCAATAACTCATTCGTTAAAAAGGAATAAATCCAATGCCTAATTTAAGACCAAAACAGTATGCGCCAAGTATGCGGGAACGAGCATAATTGTCATATTTTAAAGTTGGCTGCTCGTAATAAATAGATATTTCTTTCTTCATATCTGAAAAAGCTACACGATAACCTCCGAATGTAGTACCCAGACTTGCTCCTAACGTAAGCTTAAGACGGTTCAATAATATAAAATCATAACCATATTCGAACTTCATACCGAAAATATTGCCTTTGTTCTCAAAGATATCCTTGTATGACTCTGTTTCTGTTGTTCCTGTAACGATCTTCATCAGTACACCTTCAGTATCCATCTTGTAGCGATAAAAGAAACCGTCGAGCTGAAATTTGAGATAGTGGCCGAGCGGCGCAAAACGGTTTCCTACATATTGCTTGTAATAGACGTTACAACCGTGCGCGATGATATTGCCGTAAAGTTCGGTTTGGAGCCAATCAGTATACCAATCGTATTGATGTCCTATTAGTATGCGGCGATCGATGCCTTTGAAAGGCGAGTTGTAGAAATTGTATCCCACACCAACAGTTCCCTTTTTCCAGACCATCATTTCGACATTTGGAGAGAGAATGTAGTTAAGACTGAGATAGCGTTGCGCTGCCTTGCCAATGTTCCAGTTCGAACTTACAGGATTTGGGTTCAACCATGCGGGTGAGAAATAACCTTCTATGTTAAGAATCACATGGTTGCCTAAGAAATTGTACATCTTTGGTTTTATGTAATTCTCTACTTTCTGATATACATACCCGTTTACGTATGCTTTATGCATCACCTCGGAATTTCCGTAGTGGCTGGAGACATCTGTTTTACCATCAATCACATCGATAATGCGAAAATCAACATCGACATCTTGTTGGCGGAGACTCAGCACAGCCAAAATGATTGGCAGGGAGTATGGGAATATAGGAGCAAGCCATGGCAAAGTGAGTTTGTTACCAAAGAAACTATGACCAGGAGCGTTAGTTACATAGACAAAGCATAGCTTGCGACTGCCTAAATCTGAAGCGATGTCATCCATATATTCAGAGGTGTGGTAACGCATATTAAGACCGCCAGCGTTGGTGAATTCCTCGTTCCATTGACGCATTTTCATCAAGTTGTTATATGTTTCGGTTTCAGGTTTCGAAAAGTCCATATCGAGGGTTACAGGTGTTATATTGTTGCGCTTGAGGGCACGACACATCAGTTTTTGCAACTGTTCGGCATTGCGCTTGTCAACAGCAGGATTTTTGATGCGCCTATTGTCGTTGTATGTGTGATATATGGGCGTGGCAACAAGCACCGATTTCTCGTCTCCTATTTTAGAGTCGGAAACAGACTCCAATACGGCCTGCATTTCAGCATTCACTATAGCATAGTTCACCCAGACCTTAAAAAGCGAGTCTCTGCGAATGTCAACCAACATGTAGTTAACAGTCTTGAACTTGGGGTCTGGTAAAACTTTGGAACTAATGTTATGTTGTTTTATGCGGTCGTATTTAGAGTTAGAGGCTGCTGGGTGAGTGGTGTCGCCACCCATTATAGCGATTTCCTCTATCGTAGTGCCCTGAGGATAGTCGCAAAAGTCAATAAACTTCATCTTGTTTTTCACGAAGATGTCGTTGATAAGGTCTTTAGTTACATTTTGCAGGTATTCGTCTTCTGGGACAAGCTGAAGAGCAGACCAAGCTACACGCAATGCCAAAACCGCATATTCGTTGCGGTTCATCTTGGATAGGAAGTAGTTAACTTGCTGTTGTTCGCCCTCTACATCGCGATAGGGTTCCATATACGAGCTAGTCTGTCCAGAGCCCTTGTGTTTGGAGGCTCCATAATAGGCAGTTACTTTGGCACGGCGCAAATAGACGTTGTCAGGGAATGTTTGTTCCATCACGTGTATGTTGTAAATAGCTTTGTCGTAATCGTGGTTGATTAACAAACGGTCGATGCAAGCAAAGCGTGCTACGCTGCGTAAGCGTTTAAATTGCTCTTCTGATTGCACAAAGGTTTTGCGACCTTCGTTGGAGAAACTGCTTACAAAACTTTTGGCTAAGGTACGTCGTTTTTCTATATTGGGATGAGTGAGCAGCGTGTCTATCATATTGGAACGGTCGGTGATATTAGCAACAGTTTTAAGGAAATAGTTGTCGGGGAATTGATAGAAGTCAGTCTCTACCTCACTGCGTTGGAACGAAACTTCATCGAATGGCAAGTCTGAATAGAGTAGTACATCGAAAATGCCGTCAAGGATATCATAACTATAAGGAGAATCCTTGAAGAATTTTGTTAGCCCGACACGGTCGGCGGAGAACTCCTGCTCGCGCGAAAACTGTCGGTTACGCATATAACGACTTACAATGTCGCCTTTTTTATCCGAACCATTATCTTTGCCGTGGTGTTCGCTATAGTGAGCTATTTCATGCGCCAACACAAAAGCTAATTCCGCCTCGTTGGTTACCTGCGCTAACATTCCCATAGTTACCAGAATGCTACCGTTCGGCAACGAATAGGCGTTTACGATGGTACTTTGTAGAATATAAACGTGGATTTCTTGCTGTAAATGAGGATAGTTTACTAACAGTTTTTCCTTAATATTGTCAAGATAGTGATTCATCTCTGTGCCGTAAATAATTCTGCCTTGCTGGAGCATCGAGACAAGAAACGGATTGTATTCCTTAGCTGATTCTGGAGTGTTGACGGCTTTCTTTAGGTCGGCTGGGAAACTTCCATGCGATTCTATCGGTGCGTATTTATCAATAGAAAGTTGCGGTTGGGCGAAAGTAGCCATACCCAAAAACAGCGTCAGAATTAGGAAAACTTTCTTCATAATCAGTTTCTTAATGTTAAAAAAATAAACGTCTCTTATATACTATTCCTCTATGAACTCAAATATTTTTTTCTTTATCGTACCACTTTTCCAAACCCAGAGTTAAACAGAGTCTGAAAATATGATGTTGCAAAGATAGCATTTATTATGATAGTATTTTTTAAAAACAGAGAATATTTTTGATTAGATAGCAATAAAAATCTTATTTTTGCGAGATTTTTAGGTTATGAAACAGTTAAAACAAGACAAATATAAAGAAAAGGCTGTTCTAATTGCAGTTTCTACACCAAATGTGTCTGAAGAAAAGACAAAAGAATATCTTGATGAATTGGCTTTTTTAGTAGAAACTGCTGGAGGAGAATGTGTTAAAATGTTTGTGCAAAATCTGCAACATCCTGATTCTCGAACTTATTTTGGTTCAGGAAAAATTGTAGAAGTGGCTGAGTTTGTAAAAGAAAATGATATTGATGTGATAGTTGTGGATGATGAACTTCCACCTTCACAGCAACGCAACATTGAACAAATTGCCAAATGCAAAGTAATGGATAGAACTCACTTGATTTTGGATATCTTTGCAAATCATGCTAAAACAGCACACGCCAAAACCCAGGTAGAATTAGCACAATATAAGTACCTTTTACCAAGGTTGACGGGCTTGTGGACTCACCTTGAGAAACAACGTGGTGGTATTGGAATGCGCGGTCCAGGTGAAAAAGAAATTGAAACAGATAGACGTATAATAAGAAATCGTATTTCTTTGTTGGAGAATCGATTAAAAGAGATAGACAAACAAAAGAGAACACAGCGAGGTCATCGTGAACAATTTGTCAGGGTTGCTTTGGTTGGTTATACTAATGTGGGAAAATCAACGATCATGAATATTCTTAGTAATTCTGATGTTCTCGCTGAAAACAAACTGTTCGCAACATTAGATACAACAGTTAGAAAAGTAGTTTTTCAAAATTTACCATTTCTTTTAGCTGATACTGTTGGTTTTATACGGAAATTACCTCACGGTTTAGTAGAATCTTTTAAATCAACACTTGATGAAATAAGAGAAACAAATTTGCTTCTTCATATAGTGGATATTAGTCATCCTGATTTTGAGGAGCAAATCCAAACTGTTCAAAAAACTTTAGCAGAAATTGATGCAGGTGATAAACCCACGATTATTATTTTCAATAAAATAGATCAATATTCTTGGATCGAAAAAGCTGAGGACGATTTGTCTCCGAAAACAAAAGAGAATATTACTTTAGAGGAATTAAAGGCAACTTGGATGGCTAAATGTGGTCCAAAAACTATTTTCATTTCTGCAAAAACAAAAGAAAATATTAATGAAATGAAAGATTTTTTGTACGAAGAAATAAAAAAACTTCACATACAAATATATCCTTATAACAATTTTTTGTATTAAATAAGACATAATGGCAGAGGAGCAATTTATAGATTTTGTAAAGATTTTTGTACGTTCAGGAAATGGCGGTGCTGGTTCGGCACATCTCGCTCGAACTGCTCGTAATCCAAAAGCTGGTCCTGATGGAGGAGATGGAGGAAAAGGAGGAAGCGTAATCTTACGTGGAAATAGAAATCTTTGGACACTTTTGCATCTTCGCTATACTAAACATATTTTCGCTGAGCACGGTGGCAATGGACAAAAAAATCAATGTTTTGGCAAAGATGGAGAGAATGCTTATATAGAAGTTCCTCTCGGTTCTATTGTTAAAATTGAAGAAACAGGAGAATATGTAGGCGAAGTTATTGAAGATGGTCAAGAACTTGTGGTTATGAAGGGTGGCCGCGGAGGGTTGGGAAATGTGCATTTCAAAAGTGCAACTCATCAAACCCCACGTTTCGCCCAGCCTGGTGAAGAAGGTTGTGAAGGCTGGATCTCAGTAGAATTAAAAGTTTTAGCTGATGTAGGTCTTGTGGGTTTTCCTAACGCTGGCAAATCAACGCTAATTTCGCAACTTTCTAATGCACGTCCTAAAATTGCAGATTATCCATTCACAACACTAAAACCAAATTTAGGAATGGTAGCTTACCGTGATTTTAAGTCTTTTGTAATTGCGGATATACCAGGAATTATAGAGGGAGCATCTGAAGGCAAAGGATTGGG
Organism: uncultured Bacteroidota bacterium; assembly: GCA_902797625.1. Lineage (GTDB taxonomy): Bacteria > Bacteroidota > Bacteroidia > Bacteroidales > WCHB1-69 > F23-D06. Next base: position 6,034 of record CADBTU010000131.1, read on the forward strand.
GTTAAGGTTTTTACGTCATATAGAAAGAAATGCTGCTCTTCTATATATGATCCCAATAATTGATGAAGATGGACAACTAAAATCAGATAAAAATATTAAAAAAGAGTTTTCTATTCTTCAAAATGAATTAAAAAAATACAATCCAGAACTTCTTGATAAAAATTATCTTGTGGCAATTACTAAAAGTGACCTTGTAGAACAAAAAGATGTTGAAAAATTGGAAAAAAAGCTATCGAAAGATGTTCCAACAATAGCAATTTCTTCTGTAATAAATTCTAATTTATCAGAATTAAAAGATAGATTATGGTCCTTATTATGATGGATGGCCGCTTGTAAATATCGGGAATTCAACAAATTAACAACTGTTGATAAAAATATTGTAAAAATTCAAATTGAATAATTTTTGAATTAAAAAAAATGTAATTTTGCAGCTGATAAATTTAAATGAAAAATGGCAAAGAAAACTAAAGAGGCACGTCAACAAGTGATTCTTGAGTGCACAGAGCAAAAGGCAAGTGGTGTTCCAGGAATGTCAAGATATATAACCACTAAAAATAGAAAAAATACTCCAGATAGATTGGAACTTAAAAAGTACAATCCATATCTAAAGAAGATGACAATCCATAAAGAAGTTAAATAACATAAAAATTTATAAAAGATGGCAAAGAAGGTTGTTGCATCATTGAAAAAAGAAGGTGGAGTTACCTACACACGAGTTGTTAAGATGGAACGTTCACCAAAAACAGGAGCCTACACTTTTAAAGAAGCTGTAGTTGAGTCCTCTACTGTAAAAGACTTTTTGGCTAAAAAGTAATATTTTGTTTTCATGGTTGAAAAATGGAGGACGCCTGTCCTCCATTTTTCTTATATTTGCAACCGTAAATAAAGTTAAAAAATTATGGGTTTTTTTTCATCACTTTTTTCAAAAGATAACAATAAAGAGATATCTGAGGAACAAAAAAACGATCTAAACGAGGGCTTGCAGAAGTCAAAAGAGAGTTTTTTTCAAAAATTAGCGAAAACGATTGTTGGAAAATCAACAGTTGACGATGATGTTCTTGATAGTCTCGAAGAAGTACTTATAACTTCTGATGTAGGAGTTGAAACAACTCTAAAAATTATTGATCGTATTGAAAAACGCGTAGCAAAGCACAAATATTTAGGTACTAATCAGATTAATACAATACTGAAAGAGGAAATAGCTGCCCTTTTGTTAGAAAATGATCTCGAAAAATCGAATGATTTTGTTATTCCTGAAAAGGAAACTCCTTACGTTATTTTGGTTGTAGGTGTTAATGGTGTGGGGAAGACCACAACAATTGGAAAACTCGCCTATCAGTTTAAGCAGCGCGGTTATTCTGTTACTCTCGGTGCCGCTGATACATTTCGAGCAGCCGCAATCGACCAACTTAAAGAGTGGGCTGATCGTTGTCAAGTGCCTGTTGTTGCTCAAAAGATGGGGGCTGACCCCGCGGCTGTTGCTTTCGATACCGTTAAATCTGCAATGGCTAATAAAAGTCAAGTTGTTATTATTGATACAGCTGGCCGTCTTCACAATAAAATTAACCTTATGAATGAGCTTGTTAAAATTAAAAATGTTATTAGAAAACTCATTCCAGAAGCTCCTCACGAAATTCTTCTCGTTCTCGACGGCTCAACAGGTCAGAATGCAATAGAACAAGCCAAACAATTTACTGCCGCAACAGAAGTTAACTCTTTAGCTATCACAAAGTTAGACGGAACAGCTAAAGGAGGTGTTGTTATAGGTATCTCTGACCAATTCAAAGTTCCTGTTAAATATATAGGAGTTGGTGAAAAAATTAACCAACTTCAAATCTTTAATCGTGTAGAATTTGTAGATTCCTTATTTCCAGATAACTGGTGATATGCGTCTAACTGTTTCTATAGATGAAAATTCTGGGTTTTGTTTTGGCGTTATTAACGCTATTAGAACAGCAGAGGAATATCTAAATAAGAATAAAACACTCTATTGCCTCGGAGATATTGTTCACAATAATGAGGAAGTTAAACGCCTAACTATGTTAGGACTTAAAATTATTTCCCATCAAGAATTTTCTGTGTTGAAATCCACTACGGTGCTGATTCGAGCGCACGGTGAACCTCCGTCTATATACCAAATTGCTAAACAAAATAATATTACTCTAATTGATGCTACTTGTCCTGTCGTTCTCAGACTTCAGAAAAGAATTTTAGAAGAGTATCGTAACAACTTAAATAATAAACAGATACTTATTTTCGGTAAAAAAGGTCACGCTGAAGTTGTAGGCCTATTAGGTCAAACAAACAATACAGGTATAGTCATTTCTTCAATTGATGACTTAGAGCAAATAGATTACTCAAAACCTTCTAAAGTATATTCGCAAACAACACAAAGTCTTGAACAATTTTATGAAATTGTAGAAACTATCAAGAGACGTTATAAAAAACAATCATTGCAATTTTTTTTGGAGTTTGAGGATACAATTTGTCGAAAAGTATCTCTTCGTGCTCAACAAATTGCTGAATTTGCTAAACAACACGATCTTATTTTATTTGTTACAGGCGAAAAAAGTTCAAATGGATTATACCTTTCAAATATTTGTAAGAACAATAACCCCAAAACATTTATAATATCAAATCCCATTCAACTCAATAGTATTGATTTCTCAAATGTTGCCACTGTTGGAATATGCGGAGCTACCTCTACACCAATGTGGTTGATGAAACAAATTGCTGATGAATGTTCGAAATTCTCCGAAATTTGAGACTTGTTACAACTTTTGGTATTTTTTCTTAAGTCAAAAAGAATTATGAAATTACAATTTTATTGCTAAAAAAAGTTAATACGATTTTTTTTTCTTCTCTTATTCCTTTATTAATCAATCACATAGAAAAATAAGTTCTTTTAATTAAAAAAAAACTTGACAAACCTATATAATTGTATTATCTTTGTCTTGTCTTTGATCATTGATATTTTGAAACTATGTTAAACTCGAAGAAACTTGAAAAATGGAAAAAAAAATTACTATTGTTAAGTATGCCTTAATATTAGGTATGCTTTGGGGAATTGTCTTACATGAAAACCTAAACGCTCAAGAGATTCTTTATAATGAGAATTTCGGTAATCCCAATACCAATACGTTAATTCAAAATTACACAGGCTGGCAGGATACAACCGTTTTATATTTTGGTAATGGAACATGTGATATAAGAACAACCAATGCTTCAAACGGTTATTCTTCAGCATCTGGTGGCGGAAATGTGATGATAAATGATACGAACAAGTGGTTTCAGGTATCTGGCATAAATGCTCTGAGTGAAAGTAGTGAATTGAATCTTTATATAGGTCTGCGAAAAACGGCGGGAGAAAATGGAACAAATTTTAAAGTTGAATTTTCTGTAGATAGTCTTTTATGGCAGGACCTATCTATGGAGGATACTTTACCTACAGGAACTGGGACTTCTGGCTGGTATAGAGTGAAATATCATAGCTTACCTGTTTCGTCAAATCTTCATTTAAGGTTTTCTAATAAATCTAATGTAGAATTTAGATTAGATGACATTTTGATTATTAACGGCGAAGAAGTTGTTTTAGAAACTGTATCAGAACCACTTATTTCTGTTGCAGGAGGTATCTATTATGAACCCCAGATTGTATCTATAACAACTGAAACTGTTGGTGCAGAAATTAGATACACAACAAATGGAGATAATCCAGATATCAACTCAACGTTCTATACGAATCCTTTAACAATCAATGAAAGCTGCGTAATTAAAGCCATTGCTGTAAAAAATGGAATGAATAATAGCAATATCATTACAGAAAGCTTTGTAATTATTGATACTAATGCTTTGGTAGAGCTTCCATTTGATATATCTAACAATAGTTCATCAACAAAGCAAGAGATAAAAACTATGAATGGTTTTAAATCTAAAAAATTAGGAAATTCTTATTCTGATGGTGCAGCAAAATTTGAAACAAAAAACGCTGGTAATGCACTATTAATAGCTCAATTAGATGGAATGCCAGATAGTTTATACTTTGATTTACAAGGAAATAAATCAGGTTCATCAAACAGTTATTCTGGAATATGTTTTGAAGTAAGTCAATCCAGTGATGGTGAAGACTGGGAACATGTAGCTGTAATTAACGAATCAAATATAAATACAAATAGATATTCTCATTTTGGCCCATATCCTCTTAACTATCAAACCCGTTATGTGCGTTGGCTGTTAAAAGAATCAGATGTTGGAAACACTCAACTTAATAACATAAAAATAACAAAAAGAAATTCAGCACCAACGGAAGATGAAGTAGGTATACTCTCTTTTTCTACTACAACTAATTTAAAAATAGCTCCAAATCCTATATCCTCACATTTTAGAATTATCACTGAAAAAGATATTGAAGATGTTAGATTATATGATGTTAAGGGTAATATTTTAAGAGTCTGGTCGCGAGATATTGCTAAGAATAAAATCAATGTATCTGATTTATCAAAAGGAGAATATATTTTAGTTATTAAAGAAAGGTCAGGTTTAAAAACAAGTCGTTTGATTCTAAAAATATGATAATCTTATATGAATAACATAAATAAAAAACTTGTAAATCTTGAGAGTAATATTGTTAGTACAAAAATAAGATAAAGAATCATGAATGTAGTAAAATAAATAAAAATTGTGGACAATTAAAGGGAGAATTGTGTGTTGAAAGTATTGGTGTTCTCGAGTGTTTTCGTATTTTGTTTGATGGTTAAAAAAAGGATGTTTTGAGAAAACAAAAAGGTTAAAGTTTTAGGAATTTCTCAAAATCAATACAAATTCTCCTTTGATATTGTCCTTATTAAAATTATCAATAGCTTGATTGATGGTACCTCTAAAGGTATAGGCATGAATTTTGGAAAGCTCTTTGACAATGGCGATCTGCCTATCGCCACCGATAATATCCGCCATTTTTAAGAGTGTCTTAGATAATCTATGAGGTGATTCGTAGAACACAATTGTTTCTTTCATTTCTGCAAAGCGTTTAAGGAGAGTTTCTTTACCTTTTTTATGAGGAAGAAAACCAAAAAAATAGAAGCTGCTAGTAGGGAACCCAGACTGTATTAAAGCTGGTACAAAAGCTGTAGCACCAGGAAGACATTCAATCTCAATATTGTTATCTATAGCAGCTTTAACCAATAAATAACCAGGGTCTGAGATGCCTGGTGTGCCAGCATCGCTAACCAGAGCAACCATGTTATTTTGTTTAATTAGGTTGATGTAATTGTTTGTTTTTTCATGTTCGTTAAAGATATGATATGCAAGGCACTGTTTTCCAGATATTTCAAAATGAGATAGCAATTTTTTTGTTGTACGTGTATCTTCGCATAAAATTATGTCAGAATTTTTCAGAACAGTAAGTGCTCTGAAAGTAATGTCTTCGAGATTACCTATTGGGGTTGGGACTATAAACAATTTAGCCATAATAAACTCAAAAAGCAAATAAAAAGACGGTCATCCACCGTCTTTCAACTGGTGCCCAGAACAAGAGTCGAACTTGCACAACCGTTCGGTTACTACACCCTGAATGTAGCGCGTCTACCATTCCGCCACCTGGGCTAA
>CADBTU010000132.1 GCA_902797625.1 uncultured Bacteroidota bacterium
TGGCAAGGTCAAAGTCGGACAAACCGTCAACGTCAAATTAGACAACTTCCCGTATCTGGAATATGGCATGGTCAAAGTGTGCATACGTAACATCTCGATGGTTCCCGTGCAGGTGGATGAAAACACCAAAGCCTACATGCTCGAGGTGGAGTTTCCGGAGAATCTGGTTACAACATACGGCAAGGAACTGACTTTCAGCCAAGAAATGACAGGTACGGCGGAAATCATCACCGAAGACCTGAGGCTTTTGGACAAGTTCATCAATCCTATAAGGGCGGTGATAAAGAAATAAATAGGCTTAACTCCCATTATTAACATTCTCTTTTATCTTTTTTCCTCTAAAAATCTTTTTACTCGCAAAAAAACACGAAAATACTGAGATGAAATTAATTAGCTGTTCTAATTCTATGTCATCCTTCTTTTTAACACCTAAAATTTTTTACCAGAGAGTAAAAAAAAATGCTAATTTTGCGGAATAATTATTATTTATGACTTTAGAGGAGAGAAGCAAGATTATTGAGTTAGTGAAGCGCGAAGTCGTTCCTGCTATGGGGTGCACTGAGCCTATGGCTGTTGCTTTAGCGGTAGCCAAAGCTAAAGAAATTTTAGGCGACATTCCGAAACAAATTAGCGTAACTCTAAGTGCTAATATGCTTAAAAATGCTATGGGGGTCGGAATTCCTGGCACTGGTGGTATGATTGGCCTACCTATTGCCATTGCCTTGGGAGCTTTAGTTGGTAAATCAGAGTATTCTTTGGAAGTTCTTAAAGATTCTAACCAAGATACTGTTGAACTTGCAAAAAAATTCATCTCTGAAAATAGAATTAAAATTCTTCAAAAAAAAGACACTTGCGAAAAACTTTACATTGAAGTAGAATGTCATAATGGAGATAATAATGCAAGGGTTGTCATTAGTGGCACACACACTCATTTTACTCTCATTTCCAAAAATGGTAAAGAGCTTCTTAACGACAATTTAAACTCTTCAGATTCTACTGATTCTAACGACCCATCGCTAACTCTGCGTCAAGTTTATGATTTTGCAACTACTGCACCAGTAAATGAGATACACTTTATTTTGGAGACAGCAGAACTAAACAAACGCGCTGCCGAATTGGCTCTTGGTGCCCATTATGGCCATTCACTGGGAAGGCTTATTTTTTTGCAGCCAAAAACACAATTTTTCGGCAATGGTATTTATTCAAAAATTCTCTCTTATACTTCAGCGGCCTGCGACGCACGAATGGCTGGTGCAAAAATTCCCGTTATGAGCAACTCGGGCAGCGGAAATCAAGGCATAGCCGCAACACTTCCAGTGTGGGTATTCGCTAAAGAACGCCTAAAATCGGAAGATGATTTAGCTCGTGCGTTAATGCTTAGCCATCTTACTGTCATTTATATTAAACAAAGCTTTGGGCGCCTCTCCCCTCTCTGCGGATGTGTTGTTGCTGCTACAGGCTCTGCTTGTGGACTAACCTGGCTTATGGGTGGAAACTATGACCAAGTATCTTACGCCGTAAAAAATATGATTGCAAACATCACAGGTATGATCTGCGACGGTGCAAAACCGAGTTGCTCGCTCAAAGTTGCAACGGGCGTCTCTACCGCAGTATTATCTGCAATGCTTGCTGTTGAAAACGAAGTTGTTTCTTCTGCCGAGGGTATTATAGATAACGATGTTGACAAGTGTGTACGAAACATGGCAAACATCGGAATACACGGAATGTGTGCTACCGACGACCTCGTTCTCAACATTATGACATCCAAATAAAAAATTTACTATCTTAAACTCTTTCTATATGGGCTCCTAAAGCATTTAGACGCTCAACAATATTCTCATATCCGCGATCTATCTGCTCAACATTCTGAATCACACTTCTACCTTCCGCAGACATAGCAGCTATGAGTAGTGCTATACCTGCTCGGATATCTGGCGAAGACATTTTGGTGGCTCGCAAAGCTCTCTCACGACCTAACCCCACTACTATAGCGCGATGAGGGTCGCAAAGTACTATTTGCGCTCCCATAGATTGTAACATATCAACAAAAAACAAACGACTTTCAAACATCTTCTGATGTATCAAAACACTACCCTTGGCTTGTATTGCCGTTACTAATGCTATACTTATCAAATCTGGAGTAAAACCAGGCCACGGTGCATCAGAAATTGTTAGTATTGTTGAGTCTATCGGATTTGTAAATATTTGGTAAAGCCTTTGACCGTGAACTATAATATCATCTCCTTTTTGCTCAAGACTGATACCCATTTTTCCAAAGGTGTAAGGAATAATTCCAAGATGCTGACAAGCACAATCTTTAATAGTAAGCTCTGATTGGGTCATAGCAGCCATTCCTATGAAACTTCCAACTTCTATCATATCTGGCAAAATATGATGCTCACAACCGTGTAACACTGAAACACCTTCAATAGTCAATAGATTTGAGCCTATTCCTGAAATTTTAGCACCCATTTTATTAAGCATGGTGCAAAGTTGATATAAATATGGTTCACAAGCAGCGTTAAATATGGTTGTTTTACCTTCAGCAAGAACAGCAGCCATCACAATATTAGCGGTTCCCGTTACAGAAGGTTCATTCAAAAGCATATCACAACCCTTTAACTGCTTGGTTTCCAACTCAAAAAAACGCCCATCATCAGATGTACGAATATGTGCACCCAAACGCTCTAATCCCTCAAAATGCGTTGTTAGAGGACGCCTTCCAATTTGATCTCCTCCTGGTCTCCCAGAATAAGCCTTTCCAAATCGTCCTAAAAGAGGACCTAAAACCATGATTGATGCTCTAATCTTTGCAGAGAGTTTAACAAACTCATCTGTATGAAGATTCTCAAAGTCAACCGAATCTGCTTGAAATGTGAATGTATGTTTATCTATTTGATTTACTTTAACACCTATCAAAGCAAGAATTTCACGATAACGTTGAGTATCTAAAATATCTGGAATATTGAAAATTGTAACAGGTTCTTTGGTCAAAAGAACTGCCGAAAGAACCTGTAAAGCCTCATTTTTAGCACCTTGTGGTTCTATTTCTCCTTGCAAACGACAACCGCCATCTATTATAAATTCAGCCATATTAATCAGGTATGACTATTGGAAATTTTTGAGTAAATTCCATTCTGTACGGTGCACCTAAAATATTGGTTAAGAAATCAGTGTACTGCTCCGTAAACATAAACTTATTAGCGTCATAATAAGCCGCAGGAAGAGGGAAATTTCCGATGTTGCCCATCTCTATTGAATCTGTATGAAATTCCTCAAGTTCATCGTAAGGAACTATATCTCTCAGTACAGGCATTTTTCCATAGTCTTCTCGAAGCAACAAATCCACCACCTTATCAGCTAACGTTGATGTTAACCTACGATCATATTCATAACATTTTCCAGATCTTGGAATATAACCTGAAATCTGACCTCTGGCCTCAATACCTAAACGCTTATTGATTTCAGATGCAATAACACCGCTTACACCTCCAAATCGAGGGTGGCCGTATTCATCTAAATCTGAACTTGCATAAACCATACTGAGTTCTCCTTTCTCATCGTCCCACCAGCGAACACCCTCAGACGCTGCTATTATAAGACTACGTTTAGGAGAACGCATAAACATCTCTTTCACTGTTTCGAAAAAGAATTCTTTACGTTCCTTTGTCATCTCTACTTCTGGAACTAAGGCCATCTGAGCTCCCCCAAAGGTTGCTGAACCTGTAAGCCAACCTGCATCACGCCCCATAACTTCAAGCACCATTATACGCTGATGAGATTCGTTTGTGGTATGCAACTTACTTGTGAGTTTTTTTATTGCCATAGCTCCTGAAGGGAAGCCTGGACAAAGAACGGTTTCGTGCTGTTGACCATTATAATGGTGATAAGTTCTCGTGCGAAGGTCATTATCTATAGTTTTTGGAAAACCTATCACTGGTATTCCATATTTTTCATACATTTGACGAGCAGCTCCGTTAGTATCGTCTCCTCCTATTGTAACCAATACATCAATTTTATAACGTTCTATATTTCGCAAAATCTGTTGTGAACGATCTTCTGGATTCTTTTTACTCGGAAATGGGTTTGTTCTACTTGACAACAAGGCTGTTCCTCCATAAATTCCATTGTAAGGAATATTTGTTAAGTCAACTATATCGCCATCGCCTAAAAGACCTTTCCAACCTCGTAGAACGCCATAAACACGAAAACCTAACATTGACGCCCTGTTTCGCACTGCCTCTATACTTGAGTTAATGGCTGGAGTATCTCCTCCACCTGAAAGAATTGCTAAAGTCTTACCATTAAATAATTTCTCTTTTCTCATATTTTTTTCATTTTATTGTTTTCCACTATTTCTACTCTCCTGTAATTTCTCATACTCTTCGAGGAACTGAGGAATACTAAACATATCAATACGCTTATTTAAAATTATCTCATGGTTCTTATTTATGATAAACATCGCAGGATTACCCATCTCATAAATGTTAAAATACTCTAAATAATCTATGTTACCTTTGTTACCTCCTACTTGAATCCAGGGATATTTATTTTCACGCACATAGCGCTTCCATCTTGGAATATCAGAATCGTTTGCTATACCATAAACTTCAAAGTTTCGTTTGCCTATATTCTCTAAAGAGTCATAAACTTGGCATAATTTCTTAGCCTCTTTTTTACAAGTAGGACAATCAGGGTCATAAAACCAAAGAATTGTATATGGTTTATCTATCTTATATGAAGAGTGCCAATTTCGTATATCTTCGCTTAAATTAGTATCTGGAATTATTAATTCTGGTGCTATTTTTCCTATTAGAATTGGTTCTAAACGTTTAATTCTTTTTTGATATTTTGCAATCACATCTTCATCCAACCAATAACATTTACCTTTTAATTGATTATTTTTAGCAATATGATAGAAAACCGCATCGTGACCAATAATTTTACTCGTTTCAAATTTATAAGATAGCCAATCCACACAATAACGATACATAAACGTATCGGCCTCTGTTTTTTTCAAGAAAATATCAATGTATTTGTTAATAGTATCTGATTCTTGATGATAGAGAACTTTTAAAAAGTATTCGTTAAGCTTTGGGTCGAAAGATGGAATATAAATAAATCGTCCATCGCCAAGGTCAAAATTATCCCAATAATGCAAACGAAAATAGGCAGCTTGCCTTTGATAATCAGGTGTTCCATCCTCATTTTCAAATCTTGGCACCTCTATTTCTTTATAAGATTTTTGCATCTTCGAGAAAAGATAGTCTGGATTATCTCTGATAAAATCATCAATAAAATTAACCATATCATCATTTAATTCCGACAGTTTATTCTTATAGTACTCAGCACTATCCGTCTTTCCTGCATCTTCAAACTCTTTGCGTTTTTTCGACCATTGAGAAGCTTTTTTCTGCGCTGAAGATGTTTTCTTTTGAAAGCGCAACATATCAGCATTTTCAGGAGAGTTTCTAACCGAGAAATTATCAACATTTCCTGTTGTATCTAAATTATACTCAAAGTGTTGGTTTCTATCTAAAATAAAATTCAAATATAGCTTTTTATCGTATGAAACTAATGAATATAAACCGTCATCATAACGATTTGTGCCTTTAAAAACATACTTTCCTTTAGAAACTGCTTCGGCAGAGTCTTTTAAAATTAACTTATCATTATAGTGTATTACAAGAAACACTTTAGGATCTTGAGCATTTTTAATATTAAAAACAATCTCGTGTCCACTCCCATCACGATAGGGAGGATTATTATTTGCAAAAAATAAATTTCCAATACAAATGTTATTCGTTAATGCGAATCCTGAAATGGTTAAACTTAAAAAAACTGCTAACAATACGCTATTTCTCATTGTTACATTTATTTTATTCTTGTTTTTCAATTAAGTCAATAATCTCTTCTAACGATTTTTGACGTGCTATTATTGCATGTTTTTGTGAATTATCAATTAGAAGAACTACAGGAGTTGTTACAATATCAAAATATTCAATAAAATCAATATTTGGTTCACCCATAGATGTACTGAGATTTATCCAATCTGAAAGATTATTTTGTTCAGAAAAAGCTTTCCAACGTTCAAAATCATCATTAACTTCCACTGCGAAAACTTCAAAATCGAGTACATCAGCCTTTGTTTCATATAATTCGTGAAGAATTGGCGTCTCTTCTTGACAGTGATCGCAATCTGGATCCCAAAACCAAAGTATTGTATATTTTGTGGTTATATCTTTTGTTGAATGAATCTTCCCGTCTATGTCGTATGCTCGCAATTCTGGTATTTGGGTTCCTACTGCAAGTCGGCGAGCTTTATCCATCTGACGTTTCACACTTCTCAACATATCGTCAGGTATCCAACTTTTGTCAGAATTATCATAGATATCAAGCATAACACTCTCATAAAATGGATCTCCTTTAGACAAAAACAGATTATAACAAGCATACCTATAATTATTTTTCAGTCTCTTGCCCCCCCTACCCGAACATTCAAGTATCTCATTAACAATACTCTTTATTTGTTCTACAGAAAAATTTTCAGATGAAAGATACAAGCCTAACATCTCCATAAAATCCTTAAAAGAGGTAGAATTGCAATATCTTGCATCTGAAAAATCAAACTTTTTCAAAATATTCTCAAATTCACTAATAGATGTTTTGTCTTCATAAACAAAAGAATATAATTCATTAGTAAAATTCAAAAATTGACTAAGAAAACTACCCTTAATATCATATAGTAAATCATTTTGAGGAAAGCCCGATAGTGTCCAGAGAATCTTATTCTCATCAGATTTTTCTATGTAAAATTTATCATTTTTCGCGGTAATCTTAATATTATTTTTATGATTTAACACTAAAGGAGGCATATTCTCATAAAAATCAATTTTAAAGAAACCTGTTTGTAATTTTTCTTTATTATTCTCTGTAAAATTCTGTTTTTTTTGAAAAACTGCCGTTTTACTTCTGATAGTGGCACTATCAATAATTATTTTTTCTCCTAATATATAAGCGTAAAGATATAATTTTCTGTTTTCGGGTAGAATTGTTGCCTCTTTAAGATCTATTTTAATTATGTATTCGCTAACAAAATTATCATTTGGAGCAATTTTCGAGTTATAGTCATCATTACAAACAACAAAAGAATAATCTTGTGCTTGCAAGTTAAGAAAGGATAATATAGGTATAAGAAAAAGTGTTATGTATTTTTTCACAATTTAAAATTATAATAGATTTGGATGATTAAGAAGTTCACGAATATCAAGCAATATTTTTGAGGCTATATTATCTGCGATATTATCCGAAAGAGCTTCGGCATAAATACGAATGATAGGTTCTGTATTAGAACTTCTAATATGAGCCCAACTTCCTTCAAAATTAATTCTAACACCATCAATAGTATTAACTTCAAAAGATGAGTATTTAAGAGCTAATTTATCAAGTATAAACTGGGGATCAACATCTTGATTTAGTTCAGTTTTTTTCTTAACTATATAGTAGTCTGGATATTGAGCACGTATTTGAGTACAAGATTTCCGAGTTTTAGCCATAAAAGAAAGAAACAGAGCGATACCAACGAGAGCATCTCTACCATAATGAAGTTCGGGATATATCACTCCACCATTGCCTTCGCCGCCAATGACAGCATCTGTTTTCTTCATCATCTCAACAACATTAACCTCACCAACTGCTGAAGGTGTATATTTGGTTCCAAATTTTTTAGTAACATCTTCAAGTGCACGTGTAGATGAGAGATTTGAGACAGTATTGCCTGGTGTATTTTGAAGAACGTAATCAGCAACAGCCACTAAGGTATATTCTTCACCCATAAGTTTGCCACTTTCGCAAACTATTGAAAGTCTGTCCACATCTGGATCTACAACAAATCCCACATCATACTTTGAGCGCGACATTTCAGAGCAAATTTGAGCTAAATTTTCGGGAATTGGTTCGGGATTATGTGCAAAAACACCATTCATTTCGCCATTTAAGACTGTAATATCATAAACACCTAATTGTTTGAGAAGATAAGGTAAAGCTATAGCTCCTGTTGAATTTACAACATCTATTATAACCTTAAAGTTAGATTTTGCGATAGCATTTTTATCTACTAAAGGTAAGTTGAGTATAGCGTTCACATGATATTGAATAGCATTTTCGCAAAGAGTGTAAACACCCAATTTATCAAAATATGAATACTCAACAACATCTGAATCTGCAAGTTCTATAATTCGTTGTGCATCAGCAGCTGAGACAAACTCACCTGTAGAATTGAGCAGTTTAAGTGCATTCCATTGCATCGGATTATGACTTGCTGTAATTATAATTCCGCCATCGGCAGAATGATGATTTACAGCCATCTCCACTGTTGGTGTTGTTGACAGTCCTAAATCAACAACATCTACTCCAACACTTTGAAGCGTAGAACAGACAATATTACTAACCATCTCTCCTGAAACACGGGCGTCGCGCCCAACAACAACCTTCAGAGCGTTCTCTCTATCATACTCATCAGAAGAATCAACATTATCGAACAAAGAATCTTGTGATTTATCTTTCGTTTTTTCACGTAAAAAAAACGCAAAAGCTGATGTATATTTTACAATATCTATTGGGGTAAGATTATTTCCAACGGTACCACCAATCGTTCCTCTTATTCCTGAAATTGATTTAATTAACGTCATAACTCTCTCTTCAAAAATCTCGCAAATATACTAATTTTACCTTATCTAAAACTATCTAAACTATCATTTTATTAACGCATATCGTTAATTTCTACATTTGGATATTGCTTCTCTTCGAAAACAAAAATAGAATCCTCTAATGGTATATTTGTTTTAAATTGTTCGATACTATAAGTATATATTGTGTTATCTTTTTCATATATCGCAATTTTTGATATTTTCGATGATGTTTTTTGCACAAAAACTCTAATTCTATAATAAGATTGCTGAGTTTTAGGAGTTAAATCAATTATACTAAGTTGCACATTGTTACTAAATTCATCTCTTATAAATTTAGCTTTAAAGTGCTTTTCCCAATCGTTTAATATTTTCTGTGGGTTCATAATATTTTGGTCATCTTCAGGGTCGTACTCAAAAATCGATACTTCATTAGTTAACTTTTGAAAATTCCAAATCAGCTTTCCATCACAAAAGAAAAACTGGTCGTTGAGAGATGTTTTATATTTATTTCCTTTTGATTGAAATGTTCCTTTAGAAACCGAAAGAGTTTTATCGTTTTGGGTTGCTTTCAGGGTATAATTAAATTGCATAGAAGTATAATTCTGGTATTGGGTTGCAACTTTTTTAAGAATTTCTGTTGCGCCGCCATCTACATTTTGAGCTGATAATGTTTGAAAAATAAACAATGTCAATAACGCTATTATTATTTTTTTCATGTTGATTAAGATAAAAAAATCGATTTTTGAGATAAAATTTATTAAAGAAAGTTTAACTAACGATGGCGTTTTCTGGAGTACAGAGTGGCACGGCGCTGCATTCTATCATCAGATGTAGAATTGCCACGAGAATATTCTTCTTCAGCTAACATACGCACTCGCTCATCTTGAGAAGCAAACTGTGTTCCAAAAAATTCATTCACAACTATTCGCAACAATGTATATGCTGGAACTGCAAATATCATGGCAAAAACTCCACCAAGATAACCTGCCATTAGTATAACAATAAAAATTTCAAGTGGATGAGAATGAGTCTGTTTTCCATAAATATATGGTTGAAGAATGAAATCATCAATACTTTTAGCAATTAAAAAAGCCATAGCAATTTTAGCTGCTGTATAAAGATAAATTGGCATATCTGGAGAAAGAGGTATTAAAGATGTTATTCCCACAATCACACTTAAAAAAATCGCAATTATAGTGCCAACGTATGGAATAATATTAAGCGAACCGCCAATAACACCTATCAGAAGAGCATTAGGCACTTTCAATATCAAACAGACTAAAAACTCAATAACACCAACTATGAACATCTCCAACAAAACACCTCGAAAATAGGCAGATACTTGCTTGCCTGTTGCATCTAAAATATTGTCAAAGTTTTTTTGATATTTATTAGGAAGCCAACTTCGTATCATTTTAAAAAAAATCTTATGGTCTTTCAAAGAGAAGAAAGTCATAAAAAGAATTGAAAAAACAGCCACAAAAAACGAAGCCACAAAACTTGCAGTACCTGAAACAATACTCGACATACTTATCTTACGAACTAAGGCTTCCCACTCGGCATCCAATATATCAAAAACATGTTGATTACGTTTTATAAGACCATATTTTCTAAAAGTCCTATCAAAACTATTTAACCACTTCTCAAGACTCTCGCTCACAGAGGAAAAATCTATAGTTGTGAGATATGATACTTCATTTACTAAAGATGGAATCACAAAATAAAACGCTAAAGCTATACAGAATAGAATAGCCAGAAGAGTAATTGCTGCCGCCAACGATTTAGGAAATCTTTTTTCTCCAATTTTTATATGCGATAGAAACTTAACCAAAGGTGTTCCTAATAAAGAGAGTACAAATGAAGCAAAAACATAGATAAGAATGTCTGAAAAGAACCATCCTAAAAACACTATCACGGCTAACCCAGCAATTAAAGCTATAACACTTTTACTATTGTTATTCATTCTTCTTACAAGTTTTATCGTTTTTCTTTTTTCTTTTATTTCTTACATCAAAATCCTTTTTGTAGGACATTGCAACCCCAGCAGTGTAATTATTATAAGACGTTGGTTCGTAAAAGATATCTTTATCGCGTTCTCCAATATAAGTGTAAGCTTTGAGTTTCCACGAGCCTGATTTATTGAGGTTGTACTCTACAGCAAAGTTTCCATAAATGTTATTGTATGCACTATTAGAACTTCTATCATCGTAGTAACCTATACTTGTTGACATAGTAACCTTATCTTTAAGAATATTTGCATTGGCTTTGACGCCATATTCTGCGGAACTTGTTTCGGTTGCCTGATTATATGTAATACCAAAAGAACCCACCTTACTGTCAATAACATTTCCAAGCATATTATTAACCATATAACTAAAAATACTCAAACCTGATGGTCCAGGAGTATTTCCAGCAAACATATTTTCTGGCATAAAAGTATTAGTTATCAAGAAGTACGCAAACTGCTTAGTCATATTTTCAGTATTTTGCGTATCGATTGCTGTGTAGAATATATTTTGAACTTCACTGCTGCTATTTGGAAGTTCAAAACTAAATGTTGGCTCTATACGACGCATAAGCGGACCGCTTAGACGAATTCCCGCATTAACATTAACATTTCCTGTTGTAAGATATTCAGTTGGCACGATATTAACAAGTGATGTTTTAGATGTTTTGTAAGCGCTCAAGTTCACAGTCATATCATCAATCGGGCCATCAAAATTTATTGAGCCGCCAGGTACAAGCGTAAATTTGGAATTAACAACATCATAAAGAGAAATTTTAAAATCTCCAGAGTGAAGCTGCAAATTTCCATATAGATTAAGTTCGTCTTTATATATCAATCGAAAACGTCCATCTGCACGAGCATTCAGAGTTCCGCCAATAGACTCAAGAAATAACACCACATCGGCATCGTTAGTAACATCAAAAGTAAAATCAAAATTTAGAGCCATTGGAGATTGTAACACCTCCTCTTTTTTCGTATCTTGTTCTTCCTTTACCTTGAAATGTATCAAATCTGTTTCTGATGCGGAATTAGCTGAAACTACTTGAAGAGCTATTTTTGAGCCTTCTAAAGTTCTAATATTGGGTCCTACGAAAGAGAGTTCTTTAGTATCACCTACTATAGATACATCACCTTGCACATAACCTTTACCATAGAAAACAGAGTTAGCAGTTCGGGGTGTATTTAGTGCTAATATTCTATTAGTGTGAATATCTAAATCAATCAGCATATCTCGAAACTTATTATGCAGTATTTCACCTTTCATAGTTGCTATATTGCCATCAACATCATTTATAACCATATCTTTGAAAATGATTCCGCGTTTATCGAACATTATATCCTGATTTGACACAAGATACGTTGTTCCCAAGAAAGCTATATTCATCTTAGCATCAATAACGTGAACTACACCATCAAAATATGTTGAATCGGAAGAAGCATAGAATGATAAGTCGCCAGAAGCATTTCCTGTAAGATTTTCGCTGAATGAAGAAAGGAATGGCGCAAGAAAATCGGCTTTCAAAGTATCGAAAATTGC
Source organism: uncultured Bacteroidota bacterium (assembly GCA_902797625.1). Taxonomy (GTDB): domain Bacteria; phylum Bacteroidota; class Bacteroidia; order Bacteroidales; family WCHB1-69; genus F23-D06. The sequence continues at coordinate 12,236 of CADBTU010000132.1, forward strand.
GCGAACAGATAATTTTTTATCCGCAAAAGTTCCAGAAATATTAGCTATTTTATTTTTCTCATCTTGAAATGTTTGCATATTGTAAGATGAAAGAGTATTAAAATCGATTGGAAAGTTCGCGTTTATAATCCCGCCAGCGAAACGCATATCACTGCTTTCGTTCATACCTGCTACGAGAAATACATCTCCAAGTCGCGAATTATTCATTGCAAATTCATCGATAATTGTTTTTCCTAAAATAAATCTATCACTTTTTCTATTGTTCAAACTCAGGTTAGCAAATAATCTACCGCCAAAAGAGAGATTATTATCCAACAATGGATTTAAGAGTGAAATATCAACGTTTTTCATTGCGAGGGTCAGCTTACTATCAGCTTTAGTATTATACTCTCCATCAACAGTGATAGAACTATTTTGAGTTGAGAAAACTAAATTATCAAAAATGTAAGTATTAGGTTGAATCCGAACCTCGTTACTATCGTTAAAACAGCATTCATAATCTTTCAAATACACCTTAGAGGGTTCAAATGATATGGCAATGTCTTTTAAATTTGTAACATCTGCTTTACCTTTCAATTCAGAAATATTTAAATTTGAATTAAAAAGATTATGCCAACTCAAATCAAAGTTGATAAAATTATTTTCTTCTACTGCTCTAAGGTTTAACTTATCAAAAACAAGGTTTCCTTTTCCAACATTAACAATAATAGAATCACCTTCAAGTTTCAAATTCATTGATTCTTTGTGCAAAGAGGTTGTTTCCAAGTTGAAATTATGAAGTCTCACCTTGTTGCGAATAGCAAAGAATGGTAAGTAAACTTCTGCTACATCATTGGAGTTGTCATTGTGAATATCAATTTTAAGAACAGTATTTGGAGCAAGTAGCATCTCAGGGTAGAACACCCTCAACAAAGGTCGCGTGTTGTAGGTCTTGAGATTCAACTTCAGATACCCATTAGGGTCAAAATCTTGATTTTCTGATATTGGAAAGGAGTTTTCAGCTAAATCCACTATTGAAGGAAGAAGTTGATGTAGAAAATTCTGTAAAGTATCCTTAACAGAATTGAGAGGATAAGATGTTTCGAAAGTGGCGTTTGCAATATTAGAGGCTAAAATAAACTTATGAACATTCTCAGTATTTATTGCGGTTAGTCGTAATCGTTCATTTTGAAGACTATCTTCGTTATACCGAAACTTGATATTATCACAACCTATAAAACCATTAACATTATCAATTTTGTTACCGCGTAAAGCCACCTGAAAATTATCAAAACTAAGTTTCACAGAAGGATTTTCCTGCAAACCTAAAATCAATTTATCAACACCAGCGGCATTTGTAGAATCAACTTTCGGGAGCATTATTGCGATCTCTCCTGCAGCAAAGTTCTCCAACGACATACTGCCCTGCAACGATGGTTCTTCGTGAGAAATATCAAGTTGAACAATAGCTTTTCCCAAAATATTGGGATCGGTAATCGACAATATTGCGTTGTAAAGTTTATTTTGGTAATCACCTTCAAGATGTAAATTTCTTAGAGGGTATCTCAAAACGGGTAAACAGCGCACATCGCCATAAATATGAGCTTCAGCATTTAGCAGAGAGTTTTTATTAAACTCTGTAGTTGGAAGAAAACCATCAATGGATATATCTATCACTGTGTTACCTAAAGCCTTTGTCGATGTGAGTTTTGCTAAGTTAAATCCATTAGAAGTTATATTTCCAACAAAGCTCAGTTTGCTATCTTTTGGTACAGTTTCAAGATATGCAGACAGTGGTCCTATTGCAGTTTTCGCATTCAAATCTGCCACAAATTGTTCTATATTACCGCTAAATTTTCCTTCTACTGTTGTTTTTCCCAACTTAGAAAGGAGAGAAATTGATTTTATTGCACCTCCGCCAGGAGTGGTGAAATATTTCAAATCTGGAAAATTAATATTTGCTGAATCTAATACCACATCGAAAGTTGCATTTTTGAAATGCACAACATCTTTTATTGAAATATCACCTGAAATTTTGTTATCTGCAAGCCAACCCACATTTATTTTGCTGAGGGTAAAATCTGATACATAACCTAAAATATTATCAGCTTCAAGATAAAAGACTTCATCCATACCTTTAATCGCGGGTGCAAAACCTGCCACATCACCAAGATACAAAATTGATGGTCTAATCTTTGATGATATTAACACAGAATCGAGAAAATCGCCATAAGTAGCCCATTTATTATATGAAAATCGTAAATCTAAATCAAGATCTGAATCTTTAGTTTTTACTTTCAATTTATTGATATTCAAAATCGTATCACAAATTCTAAAATCACCACTCATATTTTTCAACTCAAAACCTCCATATTGAGAAAACGACATATCGTTTATTTTCATAGAAATATCATCATTCACTATATAAAAATCGTCGGCTTGTAAAAATATTTCAGAAAGTTCAAAAAACGAATAGTCTATATCTGGAGTAGCTTTTGTATCAAACACAGTTCGTGTGTTATCGTTTATCAAAACGAACATGCCGTCTTTTATAGTTATAGCATTAGAGGTTAGAGAGAATTTGCCTTTTGAATCTGATTTTGGAAAGTGTGAAGCCCAAATTGCCACATTTATTTTTTTTTCATTCTTATATGTTCGCAACGTTATTTCAGGACTATCGAATTCAACATCACCAAGATTTAGAGTTGTAGGTGATAATTTAAACGACCTTAGTCTTCCTTTAACCTTTTTTGAGAAGATCATATTGTTATTATGGTGATCCTTAAAGGTTACATTATGGGCAACTATTTTAAGAGTTGGAGTAATTCTAACTTTTTCAATAGAGAACCCAGTGCCCCACTTATCGCTAAGAGTTTGAGTTATATTATTTACGACAAAAGTCTGAATTTTAGGCACAAAAAGAAGGCCCACCAATAACAAGTCTATAGCAACCAACAACGCAACTATTATTGCTATAATTTTAAGAACTCTTCTTTTGCTTTTTTCAGCCATTACAATTAAAAATACAAACCGCAAAAATACACTTTTTTGAGTGATTTCAGCAGTCAATATTGCAAACTTCCTCACTCAATTTCACACAGACAGAGTATTTGGTTGTATCGTTTAAAGGAGTCAATGATATAAATCCTGAATACCACATTCCATCTCTCATTTTTAATGGATTTTTAAGTAGATTTTCATCAACAAAACGTTTTAGTTCATCATTTTCTTTATAGCGAACGATTTTAAAAATCCCAAACGAGTTAGGGTGGCAATATTTATCAAAAATTTGATGTGCGGCATAGCCCATTGTCATACGAATATTCATTTCCGAAAATGGCTGAAGTTTTATTGTATCATTTTCGTTATAAAGAAACATATCTACACCAACAACTCCCTGATAGTTTGAGGCAACATAAATATCAAGAAATTCTATCACTCGACTTTTAACATCTTCAAAAACTTCAACATTCAAATATTTTGAAAGATATTTTAGAATATCACCATCCGACATAAGAATATTAAGATCGTATGCATATCTTTTTGTTTTGAAAAGAGAATAACCCAAAAATGATGATTTTTTATCAGATATTTCAAATTCCATAGCAAAGTCTTGAACTACAGAAAGTAATTTTTCAGCAATTATTGAACCTTGTCGAGAGATAACACCAGAAATTTGTCGGAGTAAAGTTTCTGAACATTCATAATGAGCGTAGAGATGTCCACGCCCGTTGCCCGAATAAGGAGATTTAAAAAGTACATTCTTGTTTATTTTTACAAAACTTTCAACATCTTCGATATTATTAAGTTCTGTAGAACAATTTGGAAAAAAGTTTGAAAACGAACTTTTATCAGAAATAAATTTTTGTGCTATGATAGCGTTTTTTCTATGTGCTAAATCTCTAATATTAGCAATTTGTTGACTTGTAGGAAGCAAAGTTTCGGAAACACCAGAAGTTAACAACTGTGTGCGGATAGCAGCATCCCAGCCCCATGGTGTAATTTTTTCCAACTCGTCTTTTGGGCAATTAAGATTAAAATTTTTCGTCAAAGAGCCATTTTCATAAACATAAGAATCAAAAATCGAATGTTGCGAGGTTGAAAGAAAACTCATAAATGGTGCACAATCATACGAAAACTGAACTGCAGTTTGCAATGCCACAAAATGAGGATTACCATCAGCTAAAGCGTAGTCGTGTTCAGGATTAAATACAAAAAGTTCCATCTAATAATCGATTTTTAGCGTTGCAAAGATAAAAAAGTTATTTTTGCACCGACAAATCCTATCCGTTATGAAAGAAAGTGTAACTATTCTTGACAAAACTTTTGTCAAATTTATTTCATCCGATGAGATCGATAAAGCTATAGCAACTTTAGCAGAAAAGATTGATTCTGAATACATTAACGATGATCCTATTCTTTTGATAACTCTAAACGGTGCTGTTTTCTTTGCTGTAGATCTTTTGAAAAACCTCAATATTAAATGTAAAATAACTTGTGTTAAAGTATCCTCTTATTCTGGAACTGAATCTACTGGCAAGATAAACGATTTGATAGGATTAAATGATAACGTTAAAGGAAAACGCGTTATAATTTTAGAGGATATTGTTGACACTGGACGAACATATAAGCATCTACACGATATGCTCAAGGATGCTGGTGCTAAGGACATTCGCATTGCAACCATGACTATGAAGCCTGAGGCCTACAAAGGAGATTTACCCATACACTACGTGGGGTTAAATATCCCCAACAAATTTGTCATCGGACGAGGTCTTGATTATGATGGCTATGGTAGAAACCTTAACGACATATATCAATTAAAGCAAAATTAAAGAACGAAAGATATGAAACAACTAAATCTCGTAATGTTTGGTGCTCCAGGTAGCGGCAAAGGTACACAAGCAAAACAAATGGCTGAAAAATATAACTTAATGCACGTATCAACTGGCGATCTATTTCGCTATGAAATATCAAATAAGACACCTCTCGGACTTCAAGCGCAAGAAATAATAAATAAAGGTGGACTTGTTCCTGATGATATAACATTGGGTATGCTCCGCAACCATATAGTAAAACATTCTGATTGTAACGGTTTTATTTTCGATGGCGTACCACGTACCTTAAAACAAGCTGAAATGTTAGATGACAAGACACTTTTTAACAACTTAAATATATCAAAGGTTCTTTATCTTCACGTTGAGATGGATGAGGTTCAGAAGAGAATACTCAAACGTGCTGAGGTTGAGCAACGTGCCGATGATACTCCAGAAACCGTAAAGGCGCGTGTTGAAAACTTCTTCGCACAAACTATGCCTTTAGTTGATTACTACAAAGAACAAGAAAAGCTTATAGAAATTAATGGTATGCAAAACATAGAACACGTCTTCTCTGACATCTGCAAAGTTATTGATAACTTGTAAATTATGACTCACGAAGAAAAATCATCACCTCGCAAAATTGCAATATTAGGTTCAACAGGTTCTATTGGTTCTCAAGCCTTAGAAGTTATTTCGCTTCACCCTGACATACTTCAAGTTGAGGTGATAGCTGCAAACTCTAATGCAGAACTTCTAATTGAACAAGCTAAAAAATATCAACCTAATATAGTTGTTGTAATACAAGAATCTGCATATAAAACTGTAAAAGAAGCACTTATAGCTGAAGATATAAAAGTTTTCTGTGGCGAAGAGGCTTTGTGTAATGTTTGTGAAATGGATTGTATTGACATGGTGCTGTCAAGTATTGTTGGAGTGGCTGGATTGCGCCCCGCCTATACAACCGTATCATGCGGTACTCCTCTTGCTATTGCAAACAAAGAAACTTTAGTGGTTGCTGGTGAGCTAATAATGGAGACTGCTAAACAAAACAACGCACCTGTTTTACCAGTTGATTCCGAACATTCTGCAATCTTTCAGTGTCTTGCGGGAGAACATTATAATCCTATAGAAAAGATATTGATAACTGCCTCTGGCGGAGCCTTTCGTGGATATTCAAAAAAACAACTTCAAACAGTAACACTCAACGATGCGTTAAAACACCCAAACTGGAATATGGGTCCTAAAGTAACCATTGACAGTGCCACTTTGATGAATAAAGGTCTGGAAGTTATTGAAGCTAAATGGTTGTTTAACACTCCTTTAGATAAAATCGAAGTTGTTGTTCATCCGCAATCTATAATTCACTCTATGGTACAGTTTACAGATGGCTCGGTGAAAGCTCAACTCGGCATTCCTGATATGCGACTTCCGATTCTCTACGCACTCTCCTACCCTATTAGACTTTCCTTGCCTTATCAACGGTTAGACTTTCAACAAATTTCGCAACTTACTTTTGAAAAACCTGATACAGAAACTTTTCGTTGCCTCTCATTAGCATACTATGCAGCCAAAGAAGGCGGTGGAAAACCTTGCATTTTGAATGCTGCCAATGAAGCTGCTGTAAGTTTATTTATGCAACAAAAAATACAATTTGTTGAAATTCCGCAAATTATAGAAAATGCCCTCGCTTACTTTTCTGTCCAGAAACCTACATCTATAGATGAATACCTCGCTCTTGACAAAGATGTGAAAGATGTGATTTTTAAGAAATATGAAAGGACTTGTTATTAAATCTACTGGCAGTTGGTATTCTGTTATTACTACTGATAAGGAGATAGTTGAATGTCGCCTACGAGGTCAGTTTCGAATAAAAGGAATAAAAAACACCAACCCAATAATCGTTGGAGATCGCGTAGAATTTGACAAGGAAGAAGATGGCTCTGGAGTTATAACATCAATTGAAAAGAGAAAAAATTATATAGAGCGTAAATCCACTAACCTATCAAAAATAAGTCATCTTATAGCTGCAAATATAGACACTATTTTTCTTGTTGTAACACTAAAACATCCGAGAACATCTTTAGGCTTTGTTGATCGTTTTTTAGTGGCTGCCGAGAGTTTTCGTATCCCAGCGTGTTTAATATTCAACAAAATTGATCTTTATAATGAAGAAGAGTTAAAGGTGATTGAGGAATTTAGCAAACTATATTCTAAAATCGGTTATGATATTATCCATTCTTCAGTAGTTAATGGAAAAGGTATAGATAAAATTCGTAAAAAGATTAAAAAGAAAGTCTGCCTATTTAGCGGTCATTCTGGTGCGGGGAAGTCGGCAATAATCACTGCTATAGACCCAGCGTTAAATTTGCGCATAGGTGAAATCTCAAGAGTTCACAATAAAGGAACGCATACAACTACATTTGCAGAGATGTTTCCTCTGTATGATGGGTATATGGTTGACACGCCTGGAATTAAAGAATTTGGACTAATTCAATATTCCAAGCAAGAGATACGCGACTATTTTCCAGAGATTAGAAAATTCAACAATTGCTGTAAATTTGACGATTGTTCACACACGCACGAGCCGCATTGTGCTGTGAGACAAGCGGTAGAGAACGGCGAAATAGCCATATCAAGATATATGAACTATCTTGCGATACTTAACGATGATGATATGCAATTAGCTGATTGGCAATTACGATAGATAGATAGAAACTACAAGTACTTGAGTATATCATCGCGCATACGAACAACTTCATTTCTGGAACTCAACGCAAAATTATCTGCTCCATTTTCCTGTTTTTTATAAGCAAGAAGAATTCCACGAGAAGAGTTCACAACGCCACCGTTACCATCTTTCAGGTATTTTGCAATATCTTCAGCTTTACCACCTTGTGCACCGTAACCTGGAATCAAGAAAAAAGTACTATTAAGAGTTTTACGGATCTCTGCAGCCTCTTCAGGATGTGTGCATCCCATAACTCCACCTATTGCCGAATATCCACAACTTCCAATAAAATCACCACCCAATTTTTGTAACTTCTCTCCTACCACATCATAAACTCTTTTACCGCCATCTGTTGGTATGTATTCAATATCTTTTGCTCCTTCATTAGAAGTTCGGATAAGAACAAAAACACCTTTTCCTGATTTTTTTACGTAAGGAAGATACGGAGAGAGACTATCAAGCCCCATATAAGGATTCAACGTTATAAAATCGGCTTCAAAATCGCCTGTAAAATGGGCTTTTGCATACATTTCAGCAGTTTTAGCTATATCACCACGTTTTATATCAGCGATAATAATAGCATTTATGGAACGTAGATAGTTTAATGTTCGCGAATAAGCTTTAAGACCTTGTATGCCATAAGCCTCATAATATGCAATCTGCACTTTGTAACAAGCCGTAACATCGTAGGTTGCATCAATTATCTGCTTATTAAACTCGAAAAGCGCATCATCTAAGTTTTGATAACGAGCACAAAATTGGTCTGGCAAGTATGATAAATCTGTGTCAAGTCCAACACAAACATGCCCCTTTTTTGCTACCGTTTCGAAAAGTCTGTCTATATTATTCATTATTCTCTAACTTGAATCATAAATCCTGTTCCGTGAATATTTCTTATTTCAACTTGAGGTACAAACCCTTTTTGATACTTAACCTTTCTTTGTTTAGGTTGTTTAGGAAGGATAAATTCCTCTGCATCAACAATTAAATAAGAACGTAATTTAGTCATAAAAACATCCATACTACGACTTGAAGCATTCTCTTCATCAGTCCATATTTCACGAAGAATTATTTCACGAGGAACTAATTTATTTTTGTGATCTAAAAGAAGTTTCAGTAGTTCACATTCTTTTCTTGTTAAAATGCGTGTTTCTTTAGGGTGAATGAGAGAAAGTTCGGTATAGTTTAAGGTAAAATTACCAAATCTAACAAGTTCATCCTCGGTCTGATACTTACGTGATTGATTGATATTACAGCGTCTAAGAATCGCATTAACACGCAAACAAAGTTCTTCAATACTAAACGGTTTTGTAACATAGTCGTCGCAACCTAAATTAAAACACCTTATGCGATCTTCTTTACTTGAGAGAGAAGATAGAACAATTATAGGAACATTTTTATCTACTTTACGGAAAGTTTGCAAGAGTTCAAAACCATCACAGTCATTCATAACCACATCAATAATGCAAATATCAAAAGAACCTTGTTGAAAATTATTATCTGCATCAATTCCATTTTTAAAGTCAACAACATTAAATTCTGATAGTTCAAGGTAATCCTTTATAACACGACGAAGATTGTCGCTGTTGTCAACCAACAATATTTTTTCTTTTTTTAACTTCATAATCTTTACTTAATTACCTAAAATCTAAACTTTTAACACCAAAAAGCTAATAAAAAGTCAAATACATTACATTTTTGTCTGATTAGCAACACTTTCTTGTTTTGCCTTAAGGTCATCTTCAGATAATCCAAGGTAACGGTCGCTTATAACCTGCATTTCGTCGTCAAGTTCCATGAGGAAAGGAACACCTGTTGGTATATTTAGTTTGACGATATCTTCATTAGACATATTTTTCATAAATTTAATAATACCGCGGATACTATTACCGTGGGCAACAATAAGCACTTGTTTATAAGCGCGTAGAGATTCCACGATACTAACATTCCATAAAGGAATAATACGTTTTGTTGCATCCATCAGAGATTCGGTAGCAGGACGAGCAGCTTTGAATTTAATATCTTGGTAGCGAATATCAAATTTAGGGTGACGCGGGTCGTCATCTGAGAGAGGTTCTGGTTGCACATCATAACTTCTACGCCACATTGTAACCTGTTCTTCACCAAACACTTCAACGGCTTCTTTCTTATTCTGTCCTTGTAGCGCACCATAATGTTTCTCATTTAAACGCCAAGTTTTCTCAACTGGTAGCCATAATCTATCCATCTCTTCGAGAACATAGTTCAAAGTTTTGATAGCGCGTTTTAAAAAAGATGTGTACGTATAACGAATATCAAGATCTGAGTCGCGAAGTATACGACCTGCTTGTTTTGCTTCTTCAATACCTAGATCTGTAAGATCAACATCCGTCCAGCCAGTGAAACGATTTGAGAGGTTCCACTCACTTTGTCCATGTCTTATTAGTACTAACTTATACATTACAATTTTAAAGGTTAAGGTTATATCTTGTTATCTTTATCGGGAAAAACCACTTTAGGGGTAAATACTTTAGCTTCATCGAAATCCATCAACGCATAGGAGATAATAATGACTACATCGCCTGGACATGCTTTGCGGGCCGCAGCACCATTGATACATATAACACCTGAGTTTCGTTTTCCTTTAATAGCATACGTTTCAAAACGTTCTCCATTATTCACATTAAGAACTTGAACTTTTTCGTTCTCAATAATATCAACTGCTTCCATAATAGCCTCATCAATTGTGATACTACCAACGTAGTTTAGATTGGCTTCAGTAACAGTTGCACGATGTATCTTAGATTTTAGAACTTCAATATACATTTTATTTAGTTTAACGGTAACGAACATTATCTATCAAACGAACAGGGCCAACAAAAACTGTTATAAAACCCATAACGCCATTATCACTATTAAAATTATCCACTGGCAGCAATGTTTGAGCATCTGCAATCTGGAAATAATCGAGCTTAAATTCTGGTATTTTTAGCATCTCTGATTCAACATAATTTACAATCTCTGAAACATCATTAAATCTCTTAGATTCTTCAAGAATTTTGTGAATATTAGCAGCAACTGCAAATTCGTGTTGACTAAGGCGTCTATTTCGGGAACTCATTGCTAAACCATTGGGTTCACGAATTATAGGGCATGTAACAATTTCAGAAAAGATACGACATTGTTTACACATTTCGCGTATAACCGCTATTTGTTGAAAGTCTTTCTCTCCAAAGTATGCTTTATGGGGCCGTACCCAATCCAACAAACGACGAACAATAACTCCAACTCCGTTGAAATGGCCAGGGCGCGAAGCTCCTTCCATTACAGATGAGACTGTGCCAAAGTTATATATTTCTGATGGAGCCACAGGAAAAACCTCTTCAACTGATGGAGCAAAGACATAGTCTGCTAAATCTCCTATAAGGCGCAAATCTTCATCAAGAGTGCGAGGATACTTCTCTAAATCTTCTGCATTACTGAATTGAACTGGATTCACAAAAATGGAAACGTACACCACGTCGTTTTCAGAGCGAGCACGGCGAATAAGCGATAAATGTCCTTCATGTAAAGCCCCCATTGTAGGAACCATTCCTATTTGTTTTCCACCCGCGCTATCGCACACAGATGTATTCAACAAATCTTTAACGGTTGTGATTATCTTCATATTCTTTTACACTCTTCAGACGAATTATTACCCTCCGTCTAACTGCGTTGCAAAAGTAATATTTTTTTTCAAATAAAACGTTCTATTTTCATAAAACGATTTTGTCCAAAAAAATCATTGATAGATTCTATTTTTTGGTATCGTGCTGCTAAAAAAACAGCTGTCAAATCCTCATGAAAACGATTATAAGTCTCTATAAAAATTTTTCCAGATGATTTTAAATATTTCTCTCCAATTAAAGAAATTGCTTTATAGAACAATAATTTGTCATCATCAGGAACAAAAAGTGCAATTTCTGGTTCATATTCAGAAACATTTATGTGCATTTTTTTTCTATCTGAGATTGGTACATAAGGAGGATTGCTCACTATAATATCAAATTTAGTATCTCCGAATGGAGAATTTAATTCGAGCATATCACTCTGAGCAAAAACAACCGAAACACCGTTATTTTTTGCATTTTCGCGAGCTATCACTAAAGCATTCAACGAAATATCGGACGCAAAAACTTTGGCTTTTGGTAGAAATTTTGCCAAAGATATTGAAATACATCCGCTTCCTGTACCAATATCCCAAATAAAGACCTCTTTGTCGCCTATCTCCTTAATAATCATTTGAACTAATTCTTCGGTTTCAGGACGAGGGATTAGAACATCTGAACTCACATTAAATTTTAATCCAAAGAACTCTTCATAGCCTAAAACCTGTTGTATCGGCACGCCTTTCGCAAGTTTCATAGTATCAGATAGTGCAGATTTTACTATAGTATCCTCCACTTTATCATTAAGTTTCAGGGATATTTCATAATTCGGTAATCCAATTTTTTCTCTGATATACAAACTCGCTATTGATATTGCTTCGCGCTCATCATAAAGAGGGCGCAATAAAGCTATAATGTGCGCCCTTAAATCTTTAATTAACATAGTTCATTCGAGTGGTTACTCTGGAAAATCACGCCAAGCCCACTTTTCAACAACAACTCCTTTATTGAAGAGTATAAGACCTGGATTTGAACGCACGGCATCACGAACCATGAAAGGTCCTTTAAGGGGATCAATAGGATTTTGCAAGATTTGAAAATCAATTTTGTTGTCGGTAACAAACTTTGCAATATCTTCTTCTGACGAATTTGTTATTGCTACAAATTGAGTGTTGGCATTGCAATTTGAAGCAACCTTTTTAGCTTTCTCTATCCCTTTCATATTCACTTCTGCAAGATCGTGAATATAAAGTATATACACTTGATTTTCGTTATTTGGGTTAAGATATTCATACGCATGGTCGGCACCATTTTCGTCAAGCATATTAAAACCTGGTATTTTTGCTGCAACAAATGGCTTGATGATACTATCTTTACGGTCAACATATTCATTATCATCATAAAAATTGTCATCCTGGCTCATCAGTTCGTCTTGTGATAATTCAACTAATTCACCAGTATTGATATTTTTATATACGAACAAAACCTCTTTTTGTGCAGGTTTTTCGATAAAACTATCTACTACATAGTCGCCTTTTTTCCAATCTGAAAAATCTATTACAGGGAGATGACGAATACAGAATAATTGGAAAATTATTACCACTAAGGCAAATATAGCAATAGCCAACCAGTTTCCTAACTTTGCCAAACGACAATCTGGTATCTGTTTTCTGTTGACAAACAATATTATTGTAGGAATAATAATAACAACATTTTTAAGGAAAGTTTGAAGATTCGACATCTTCACTGCCTGACCAAAACAGCCACAATCTTTCACAACGCCAAAGTTGTATATTCCGTGAACTTCTAAATATTCAGCAACAGCCAACCAAAGTGTTAAGAAAAAGAAAAATATCATAAAAAAGAGATAGCCCCAAGAGGCAAGGTTAACCTTTACTCTGAAAAGCAACATACATCCCAGAACAAATTCACAGGTGATAGCCGCCACCGCAGCAAATTGTGCTAAAGGTTTTAGAAAATCTATCCCAAAAGATACAAAATAGTCATTCATAGTTATCCCGAAGTTTACGGGATCAACAGCTTTTGTAAAACTCGAAAATAGGAATAGACATGCAAGGAGAATTCTTACAATAGTTAACCAAAAAGGAGTCTTCTTACTCATAACCATATTTTTTATTATTGTTCATTTTCTGAAACTAATCGTATAAGACAAAACATAGCATAGTTAATCATATCATAATAGTTGGCATCGAGTCCTTCTGAAATAATAGTATTTCCATTATTATCCTCTATAGATTTTATCCTATAAATCTTCATTAAAATTATGTCAGTAATTGAACTTATTCTCATCTGCCTCCAAGCCTCATCGTAATCGTGATTTTTATTCATCATAAGATTTTTGGCTTCATTGACATGAAAATCATAAAGTTTTCGAATAGTATCTAAGTTTTCTTTATATTTATCAAGAGTATCAAGAACACCTATTTCGAGTTGAATTAGAGCCATTACAGAATAATTTACTATTCCAACGAACTCTGGAATAATACCTTCATTTATTTTAGCATCGCCTTTCTGTTGAATGCTTCTAATTCTGTTTGCTTTTATATAAATTTGATCGGTCAACGATGGTAAACGTAAAATACGCCACGCAGTACCATAATCCACAGCTTTCTTGCAGAAAATATCACTACAAAATGCTATCATTTCATCATATTGTTCGCTTGTATTAGCCATCTATTTTTTAATTATTTTGAAGTTTTTAACGCTATTATTTTCTGTTTTTATTTGCAACAAATATATTCCTGATGGAAAATTTTGCATATCAATATCATTTGCTTTCCCTCCGTTCAAATTTCCCATACTTAATCTACGGCCATTGAGATCGTAAATTATATAATTTTTGATAAGGTTGTTACTCTCGATAGTAAGCCATTGGTGCGTAGGGTTAGGATAAACTTTAACAGACTGTGAAGTATTATAACTTTCAACACCGACCTCGTCATAAACGTCTTCAACAACAAGTAATCCATTTTCAGGAACAAGTACTTCATCTACCCAAACACAATCATTACCATACGAGAAATTTCCATCTTTTTCGTATGTAAATTTGAAAATATTGGTACCCGCGGGTACATCAACAACTATCTTTGTCCAATCAATATCTCCTGAGGCTTCATCAACAATATTGTCATTAATTGAACAAGTAAAAATATCGTAAGACTCCTCTGTTGAAACTTTTCTATAATATGAAAATTGAGATTGTTCCGTTGTTGTTGTTGTTATCCACATTCTTGATCTTCCCATATTACCAGTATTTAAAGCTGAACGAGCTGAATAGTTACCCGAAAATTTAACTTCATCAGTAATAATCCAAGGTTTATTATTCATACTCCAACTATTTTGAGAAAAATCACCTGACTCAAAAGTTTCTATATTTAGCCCGATTTTTAAATAAATGGTATCGATTTTATGTATAGGACCATAAAGAGTATGATAATATAGTGGTATCATACTCTTAAGAGGAACATCTTCTGAAATTTTGATACTAAAAGGTTTTTCAATAGTTTCAAAGTAATCAATATCACCAAACACAGAAGATGGTGATAAAACTTCAACTCCTGAGTAGTTACACGTTAAATCACAAATTCCTTGAGTTAGTTTCGCATGACCTTTGTTAGTACTACTGATAATGTAGGTTACTTCATCTCCAGGATTTATCATTATTGTCTCAAGATCTTGAACCTCTGTAACCACACTATTAAGCTGCAGGTCGGGTATTTTTGTTGTTACTTTAACCTGACGAACAAATTCATCATTATTCCAATGGATAAGTAAATCAAAATAATAATTAGTATTATCTTTTATATCATTGGGCAAAGTGAAAGAAAACGCAGCGTCTTGATTGAACAAGCCTTGTGAAGATATTGTACCGACATAAACAGAATCACTCACTAACGATACATCTGGGTTTTGTGTTGTTATTTTTGCATAAACAGCATTTGCCTCTACTGAGCCAACATTTTCAAGTTCGAGATCTAAGCTAAAGAATGAAGACGTCAAAAAATCGGTATTCTGTGGCACTTGAGCTTTGTTTGCTATTACAAATGGGGCATTGGGCACGATAACTTGTATTAGATTAAAATAAGGAACATAATTCTGAGCAGAAATAGACAATTGGTACTCTCCAGGTATTAGTATTGGTGAAACATCTAATGTTGCTAAACCATTTTGGTCTGCAAAAGTTGCACATATAAACTCATCATCTTTTACAAGTGCTACGTAAGCAAATGGAACACTATGAACTATAAATTCTTGCTCGCCTAAAGTTATAGCTGAGTTGTAAGATGGAGCCATTGTCGAAGGAATACCAAGATAAGGCCTTACTGAAGGGTCACCAAAACAGTGATAAATTTCCCAATAATACTGCTTAAGAGATGATGATGAATTTTGAACCGACATATTACCAGCGTTTATAACACCTCCCAATGTAGAAATATAATTTGATGATGATTCCCCGTGCGTGTGGAAAAGTCTATCATAAACACCTAAATTATTTGCAGAGTAAATCGGAGATGAAGTGATATTAGCGCGTATTCCTACTGCCCAATAGAAATCTTCGTCCCAGTATGAACTATTAGAAGCACCAATGTAGGCAATAGCACCCTTTTCTGGCGCGCGAAGAAATGCCTCTGCAAAACACTCGTTTGTCTCAAATTTTCCCGTTAGACAACAATTTCCAATAACAACACCACATTTGTTAATATTTTGAAGTTTATAAATATGAGATATATCGAATTTTGGTAAGTGCCAACTATCAATATATCCATGAGCTGTATAGTTTACCCAGCCTGCTCCTTGGCTAACTTCATTTCTTATCAATGCTGCTTGCGAAGAACAATCATGAAGATGAACATTTACATTTTGATAACGTGGATTCTGATTGTTGATATAATTTTGATTTATATAGTTAATTTGTCCATTTGCATGAGTTGTAGCATAATATTCGTCATAACCAGCTATGAGAACCGCACTACCTAAATAACTTGGATCTGGCATTGTAAATTGCTCATAGATCAAAATTTTTCTTATTTGATTTGATAAATCTGCTTGATTTTTCGCAGAAAAACGACCGTAATAACAATCTGGAAGATTATCGTTGCCAATATGTGTAGCATAGTATAAGTCGGTTACATGATTTCTATCTTCTGTAACACCTTGATAAGCTGGTATTTGTTCAACATCGCCAACTAATAGCAAAAAGAGTGGTGCAGGTGATTCTGTAGTTGCATTATCAAAATATCCCCTTATGTATTGCGTTATAGAGTTTTTTGTTGTACCCACGTTAGGGTCGTCAGTGTACGCCACATTGACTATATAACCTAACTTTTTCTTCCATTCGATAAACTCATTAAGTTCTTGATTTTGACGAAACATTGAATGAGCAACTATCAAATATGAGATTGGCGCATCAGAATACTCACTTCGCAGCTGGCCTGATTTATTAACAAATACATCATCACTTATACCAAACATTTTAGAGGAATATTTTCTAATATCTTGAGTCTTTTGGTTATCAACTCCCCAAAAATCCACTTTAACCTTTGTTTTTGTTTGTATTCTTATCCTTTTAGAAACTGGATTATAAGCTATTGGTGAAAATTTTATACCAGCTATAGACACACTTCTATAAACACCATATTTAGACAACTCCACCAATGGAAGACTATAAAAATCATCTCTTTGATAGATACTGTCATTTTTTACAAATTCATAATTTGGAGATGATTTTGAAATAGAACCTTGCGCTGGAAGTAAATCAAAAAAAATTCCTAATGAACTACAATCGTACTCTTCAAAATTAGACTCCAGAATACTTATTACCATAGTATCACATAAGGGAACATTTATAAACTTTGACATTGTTAAAAGTTGTGGTGCTCCCTTTTCTAAAGAAACGCCAAACCCGTTCATTTGAAGTGTTGAATAATTATCCCCTGATTTCTCAACAGTATGTGTATAAAGATTTTCTGTTTCTAATTCAACAACCATGTAACTATCCGTATTCTCCACTACTCGATAATTTTGGGAGAACGTAAAATCACAAAAATATAGGATAAAAACAGAAAGCAGTAAAACAATTTTTCTCATAATCTATTTAAAGAAACAAAACCGCAAAATTACACAAAATTCTTAATCTATCCCTAAAAAAAGAATACTTTTAGTATCAAAAAAGCAAAGAAACATTCCTACATGTTACACAATATTATACTCAATCAGCAATTTTTATATATTTGCAGCGTTATCTTTTTTATGAAACGTGTATTTATCATATTGCCTATCCTATTATTTGGTTTTACTGTCTTTTCGCAAAAAAACCAAAATTTTGTACTATTGGAAGATAGCTTGATAAATCTTCGCAACCGTGTTATAAATGAGAGGAATGAAGAGGAAAGAGTTGCTCTTAATGAAGATTTTATGACACTTTTAGAAGAGACTTTAAATCTTCAAAATTCTTTTAAACACAATTGGGATTCTGTAAAAAATTTTAGTATTCTATCTTCTCCCGACAATAATTTTAGAATTTTCACTTGGTTCATAGAAAAAAACGATTTAGAGACTGAAAACTTTGGATTTATTCACGTGTATAACGAAAACAGAAAAAAATACGTTCTTTATCCTTTGTACGACAAACGGCAGAGCCTTGATTATCCTAAAACTATGGTTGGAAATCATAACAGATGGTACGGTGCGGTTTATTACAAAATCATTCCTGTAAAAGACAGAAATACAACTTATTACACGCTACTTGGCTGGAACGGCAATAATATTTTCACTAATCAGAAAATTATTGAAATATTGCACTTTAACAAAGATATGACTCCTATTTTCGGAGGAAGAGTTTTCAAAGACTACCCTGAAAAAGTTGCTCGCGTGATTCTCGAATACTCTAAAAATGCAACTTTGTATCTCAATTATGAGTATCAAGAATTTTTGATAAACACAGGAAAATACAACCCTTTAACAAGAGACTACGACTATAAAAGACAGAAATGTAATATGATAATTTTTGAAGAGCTGATTCCAATGGATGAATCTATGCCTGCTGTTCCTGCTTTTATAGTACCTGAATCGAGTTTGAATCAAGGTTTTATTGAAGAAGACGGAAAATGGCTTTTTTTAAAGAATGTTAGAGGTTCAAACCCTGATAAAATTAGACGAATTTACCAACACAAAAACAGAAACTATTATTCAGTTCAATAATATGGCATCAATGTTATATCCTCTTAAATTTGCGCCCATACTGAAAGAGAAGATTTGGGGCGGAAAAAAAATTGAAACTATCTTAAAACACAAGCTCTCTCATTTAAAAAACTGCGGCGAAAGCTGGGAAATATCTGGTATTATTGGAGAAGAGTCGCTTATAATAAACGGTTTTTTGGCAGATAATAACCTAAATGAAATTATTGAAGTATATTTAACCGATATTTTAGGAGAGAAAAACTATGAAAAGTATGGGCTCGGATTCCCTCTTTTGATAAAATTTATTGACGCCCAAGAAAATTTATCTGTTCAAGTTCACCCTAATGATAAAATTGCCAACGAGAAATATGGTCAACAAGGGAAAACTGAAATGTGGCATGTAATACAAGCAGATGAAGATGCTGGACTCTACGTTGGCTTTAACAGACCTACGTCTATCGAACAATTTAACGATGCCGTTGAGAATGGAACTTTAGAAAATCTTCTAAAATTTTATCCTGTTTCAAAAGGTGATACTTTTATGATCCCTGCTGGAACAGTTCATGCTATAGGAAAAGGTGTTCTTCTCGCTGAAATACAAGAGGCTTCCGACATAACCTTTAGAATTTTTGATTGGAATAGAGTTGATGAAAATGGTAATAGTAGAGAACTACATATTGAAGAGGCTTTAGATGTTATAGATTTTGAAGAAAATAACGCTGAGTTCAAAATTCAACACAACAAAATTCTAAACAAAACAGTAAAACTTGTTAGCTCTCAATATTTTAACACAAATCTGCTCGAACTCGACACTACAATAATCAAATCTTTTGCCGACCTTGATTCTTTTGTTATTTACATCTGTCTCGAAGGGCAAGTGCATCTCGTATCCAACAACTTTAATGAACAGGTAGAAACTGGCGATGTTATCTTAGTTCCAGCTGAAATAGAAGAACTTAAAATAACATGCGACACATATTCTCGTCTATTGGAAGTATTTTGTTCTTAAATGTTCTATTTTAAAAAATTCTCCCTTAATCACGAAAATAGTACATTAAAAATAGGTACTGACGCGGTTCTTCTTGCAACTCTTTCTAATCTTAATAATTGTTCAAGAATTTTAGATTTGGGTTGTGGTTGCGGTGTTGTTGCTTTCTGCGTCGCTCAAAGATTATCTTCAATATATCAAACTCCTACCATCTATGGTATTGACATTGACGAAAATTCTATCATTGAATCTAAACAAAACGCCTCCTTTTTTAATCTAATTCCTGAAAATTGTTTCACTTTTGAAAATATTAGTTTTCAAAATTTTTCAGAACGTCATAGTTCTGCAAAGTTTGACCTTATCATAACCAATCCACCGTTTTTTCATAACAATTTACTTCCCCAAAAAGATAAAAAGACAATTAGCAAACACGGAGATGGCAATTTAAGTTTTGAGGATATTATTACACATTCCGACAAATTACTTGCCGATAATGCGCGACTTTCTATAATATTGCCAAAAGCGGAAAGCGAGATCTTCATGACTCTTGCCGAAGAAATATTTTTCTGCAATAGAAAAGTTAATATCTATCCAACAAAATTAAAGCAAATCAGCAGAGTTTTTATGGAATTTTCTCGCTACAAAAAGCCATTTTTGGAGAGTTTTTTTTCTATTAGAGACGAAAACCTACAATACTCTAACGAATATCTCGAACTTGTTGATGATTACCTAACATTGAGAAGATAAATTTATTCTACAAAATTAAGCAATTATATCAAAAAAAAATGTATCTTCGCGGCCAATTTAAAACAAATTAATAATATTTTATGAAATCAGTATCTATTAGCGGTTCTCTTCGTGAGAACGTAGGGAAAAAAGATGCAAAAGCACAAAGAAACCAAGGTATGGTTCCTTGTGTTATTTATGGTGGTAAAGATCAACAACTTTTTGTTGTCGATGAAAGAGAATTCAAAAATCTTCTTTATACCCCTGAAGTTAAATATGCAGAATTGAATATCAATGGTGCAATTAAGAAAGCCATTGTGCAGGAAACTCAATTTCACGCAATCACCGACAAACTTTTGCACGTTGACTTTTTAGAGGTTGTAGATGGAAAACCTATCACAATAGAAATCCCTCTTAAAGTTTCTGGTACTTCTCCTGGTGTTCTTAAAGGTGGACTTCTCAAAAAACGTGTTCGTAAACTTAAAGTTCGTGGTCTTCTTGAAAACGTTCCTGAATGTATCACAGTTGATATTAGCCCATTGGACATCAACGATATGATTAAAATCGGTGATATTCACGTTGACAATCTAGAAATTGTTGATAACCCAAATAAAGTTATCATATCTGTTAACCCAACTCGTGGCTCAGCTGCTGCTGCTACAGAAGAAGAAAACACTGAAGAATAATTTGACTCAATCAATTATAAAAAAGGTGAACACGCTCTTTCGTGTTCACCTTTTTTTGTTTGCAAAATTTAATAAATTTGTGCTTACGAATTCTATTTGATTATTCATAGTCTTTATGGTTATCTTTCAAACAGTGTTATTGAGGTACGATTTAAATTATTACTGTCCGCAAAAACTCCCAAATGAAAGTTTTTGTAGTAAATCGTCATGATGCCGTTATAAGCTCTGATTGCAATATATGTTCTGTTCAGGAAAAA
>CADBTU010000133.1 GCA_902797625.1 uncultured Bacteroidota bacterium
AGTTTCTTCGCATACACTCACTCTGTGCAGCAATCAGTTACCCTACGACTTTGCAGGGCAAAGCATAACTTCTGCTGGAAATAAAACCATAACCTTGACAAACGCGGCAGGTTGCGACAGTGTTATAAATCTAACTGTTGTTGTCAATCCACAACCATCTGCTCCTTCTATCACAACCACAAATACAACACGTTGCGGTGCTGGCTCAATGACTATCAACGTGGCCTCAGGAACCAATGGCAACAGCTGCCGTTGGTACAGCTCTGAAAACGAAAATCAGCCTTTCCAAACGGGAAACAGTTATCAGCAAAACTTCACCGAAAGCGGAACGTTTTACATATCAAGTTTCAACACTACCACTGGATGTGAAAGCTCCCGCACACCTGTTGCTGTAACTATCAACGCAATTCCACAAACGCCTGTGGCTGACAATATTGACATTTGCGGTGCTGGCGAAGTGGCCTTGGAGGCAACATCTGATGATAACGCCACCACTTGTCGCTGGTATCAAAATAACACAATAACAACCCCTTTGTATGAAGGATTTGTTTATAACAGAAACTTTACAAGCACCACAACACTTTATGTAGAAAGCTATAATGCCAACACAGGTTGTAAAAGCGCTCGTGTTCCTGTTAAAGTTACTGTTAATAGCATTCCGCAAATGCCAAACGTAACTTCAACAACAGTGTGTGGCTCATATCAATCCAATCTCTCAAGTCTCATTTCTTCCAATGCTGAAAATATCCGCTGGTACAACGAAAATGAGCAACTTGTTGCTGAAGGAGCCAACTATGAAGTTTCTCTTCAGGAAACCACAACATATTTAGTAAGTTGTTATAATGCAACAACAGGTTGCGAAAGTGCTAAAAACACCCTTGTTGTAACCATTAATCTTTCTTACGATCCACAAGATATATTCGACACAGTTTGCCAAAATATTCAATATGAGAACTATGGTTTGAACACAGCGTTCAACGAACCTGGCGACAACAGTTTAACTATAAACCAAGTTTCATCAACAGGCTGCGACAGCGTGGTAACACTCCATCTACACGTCAAGTCTCAACCATCAAATATTGTCAATATAGTGGCTTGCGACTACTACGATTGGAATAATGAAACATACAACACTTCAGGCCAATATACTCAAACTTTCACAGCCGCTAACGGTTGCGATAGTGTTGTTACTCTTAACCTTACAGTGAACAATACAATACGCACTGAAATAAACATCAATGCTTGCGAATCTTACAATTGGAATAATGAAATTTATGCTGAAACAGGCATTTTTGAACAAGCGTTTGTTGCTTCTAATGGCTGCGACAGTGTAGTTACCATGAATCTCACTATTTATCAACCTGCTAATATTATTGACAATGTGGAAATATGCGAAAATGAACTTCCTTTCACTTACAATAATGTAACTTTCCCTATAGGAACTGAAGACTTTTCCACAACAGAATTCAGTCTTTCAACTGCCCAAGGTTGCGATAGTTTGGTAACACTTAATCTTACTATCCGCCACGCAAGCGAAGTTAACTTGATGGATGAAATCTGTGCGGGAAGTCAATATGCAGAAAATGGATTTGATACTGTTTTAACAGTTGTAGGAACTCACGAATTAGTGCATTATGATGAAAATATTTATGGTTGCGATAGTGTAACAAGACTTGTTTTAACAGTTAATCCAACTTACGAACATCACATTTCGAGAATGATTTGTGAAAATGGTAGTTATAGCTTCAACAACCAAAATTTGACAGAAGCTGGAATCTACACTGGAAACTTCACATCAGTGAGCGGTTGCGACAGTATCGTAACATTGTCGTTGACTGTTGGTTCAGAATATAGAGACACTATTGTGGCACACGTTTGCGAAGGCGACTCATATAATCAATATGGCTTTAACGTTGAAAACATTACAGAATCGCAAGTGTTGGTAAACAACGGAAAAGCTGCCAACGACTGCGACAGCACAACTGTGTTGCAAATTTTCGTACACCAACCTCAAGTCGTAGAATTTGACGTTGTTCTTTGTCAAGGCGAAGTTTATAACGAAAACAACTTCAACTTTGAAGCCACACAACCTGGCGATTTCGAGTTGGTGAAAAACCTTAAGACGGCGTTAGGCTGCGACAGTACCGTAACACTTTATATCACTGTAAATCCTTCATACAACCTATCACATAGTGTTTCGACTTGCCAGTCTGACGAACCTTATTACTTCGAAACAGTTGACCAATATTTCGATGTTTCAACAATAGGTAGTTATGATACAGTTCTTTCATACAGAACATCAGAAAATTGTGATAGCACTATCACGATTACCGTCAATGTTTTGCAAAAATTTGAAATTGAACAAAATGTAGTATTGTGCAACAATAGCGAACAATTGCCTTATATCTTTGGTAATCAGCAGCTCACAACTTCTGGAGAGTATGTTCAGACTTTCACATCTTCAATAGGTTGCGATAGTGTTGTTATACTTAATCTTACTGTTAATCAAACTAAAGATACCACAATTTACGCTTCTATATGCTTAGGCGAAACATATTCTGACAACGGCTTTAACATTACGCCTGATGAATTAGGTGCCGAAACACACTCCAAGGTTGAGCAATGCGCTGAAACAGGTTGCGACAGCACTGTAAACCTTGTTCTTTCAGTAAATCCTACTTTCAACGAAAACTATTCTGCACAAATCTGTGTTGGCGAACAATATACTAATCACGGTTTCGACACTATGTTAACAGTAGCAGGTGAACATACTCTTGTTCACGAATTTATAACTGCCAACGGTTGCGATAGTATAATCACCCTTAATTTGACTGTAAACGAACCATCACAAGTTTCATACGAAGTTACTCTTTGTCAAGGCGAAGCTCTTAATATTCATGGTTTTGACACTTTAATAACAGAAGTTGGCACTCACACTCTTGTTCATCAAAGCCAAAATGTAAATGGCTGCGATAGTATCACTACTCTAACCTTGACTGTTTATTCCACATTCAGCAAAGATACTGTTGTGAATATTTGCGATGTTGACATTCCTTTCTATTGGAACGATAATGAAACTTACAGTTTTGACGAAAGCGGTGTTTATGAAATCGTATTTACATCTACAAACGGTTGTGATAGTATTATCAACCTGCATCTGAACGTAAACAACAGTTACATTCAAGACACCACCGTTAATATTTGTAATGGCGCACTTCCATACCTTTTCTGTGATGGATATGAGTTTGAGCAAAGTGGTGAATACACCATCAGTTTGCAAACCGCCAATGGCTGCGACAGCGTTTGGAATTTGCAGTTGAATGTAACTCCTAATATTGAATACGAAATAGAAGAAACTATCTGCGCTGATCAACTTCCTTTCAACTACTTGAATCAATCGTTAACAGAAGCAGGTGTTTATGATATTGAAGAAATTGATGACAACAATTGTAACACCATCACACATTTGACATTGATTGTTAACAATGTTTATGAAAACACTGATGAAGTAACAATATGTGAGGAGAATTTACCATTCCAATACGGTGATTCAACTTTCACTCAAGCTGGTATTTATGACGTTCATTTCTCAAGTGTTGCAAACTGCGACAGTGTTATTACTTTAACTCTTAACGTAACTCCTACCGCTCGTGGCGCGAAAGAGTTGACTGTTTGTGAAAGCAATTTCCCAGTGCAATTTGAAGGTGAAGAATTTAACCAAGAGGGTGAATATGAAGTAGTTTTCCATAGAGACAACGCTTGTGATAGTATTGTTACTCTAAACATTATTAAAGCTCAAAAATATTTATTCTTGGAAAGTGAGCAAGTTTGTGAACACAATCTCCCATTCATCTGGCGAAACAGAG
>CADBTU010000134.1 GCA_902797625.1 uncultured Bacteroidota bacterium
AGGTTATAGTGTGGATAATCTACCTGCAACTTCTGACGAGTTGGGAAAAATGATTCAAGAGCAGGGCGCAGTTTTGGGCACCTACGCAGAAGGGGCATTTACTGAGTTTATGAAGAGCGGTTATCCTACACTCGTTGACAAAGAGAAATATGAAAAATGGATAGAAAAGAGTGTTCGTCCGGAAATGTACAAAGAGTTAGTAGCAGCAAATGGAGAGTTTCCTGGCAGATATATGGTTAATGAAGAAGGACAGATAGGCATTGCTCGGCTGCAGTTTGGCAATGTTGTTCTAATGCCTCAGCCGATGGCTGGCACGGGCGATAATGCTTTCAAAATAGTGCATGGCACGCACACTGCTCCGCCGCACACATACGTGGCAGCTTACCTTTGGGCACAACACGACTTCAAGGCTGACGCTATGATTCATTTCGGCACGCACGGAAGCTTAGAGTTTACACCAAGCAAGCAGGTTGCATTGTGCCACAACGACTGGCCTGACCGTCTCGTAGGTGCTCTGCCGCACTTCTATATATACAGCATTAGCAATGTGGGCGAAGCAATGACTGCAAAACGTCGCTCCTATGCAGGCATCCAATCATACCTTACTCCGCCGTTTATGGAGAGTGATGTTCGCAGCCGCTATCGCGAACTCTCAGAGGCAGTGAAAATATACTTCCATACCTTGGAAAGCGGCAATGAGAGTCGCCAGCGACAAGCATCTTTAAATGTTAAAGAAATAGCTGTGAAAATGGGTATCCACCGTGCATTGGAACTTGATAGTAATATGGCGAAAGTTTATACTGAGGACGACATTGTGCGTATCGACAACTTCGCCGAAGAATTGGCCAACGAGAAAATATCAGGTAAGCTCTACGTGATGGGCGAACCTTACGATATAAAAGATATTAACAATAGCGTATATTCTATGTGTGTTGATCCTATTGCTTATAGTCTGCTGGCACTTGACAAGTTGCAAGGAAATGCATCAGAGGATACAGAAAAACGTAAAGCACTGTTTAACACTCGCTATCTGATACCAGCAAAACAATTGGTTTCGCAATTGCTGTCGCAGGAAGCAACTCCATCGGATGCACAAGTTTGCAAAATTGCTAAAATTACAGCCGAAGAGTTAGAGCGAAGCAGAGAAATCACTGAGGCTCAAGCTCCTATGGATATGATGAGTATGATGATGTCAATGGCTCAAGAGGTTCCAAATTCGGGAAGTATGCCCATTATAGGTTCGATGGCACCCCAAAGCTCTTCTTCAAAAATGCAGAAAATGATGAAACGTTTTGGCAAAAACATGGACCCTCAAAAGGCCCTGAAAATGGCTAAAATGATGGGAGCAAGTCCTGAGGCTCTGAAAAAGATGGAAACCGCTATTAACGAAAAATCACAACAAAAAGACAATAAAAACACTGTTTTAACTGCTGTTGACAATATTGAATACACCCTTGAGGAAATACAATGGGCAAGAGCCGTTAATGAGGTGGAGCAGACTGTTAAGAACGTTTCAAGATACCGCACGTTGTTGTATGAAAGTCCTGAAAATGAGATGAAGTCGCTACTCAATGCCCTTAATGGCGGTTACACAGCTCCGTCGCCAGGTGGCGATCCTATAGTAAACCCAAACACTTTGCCCACTGGGCGCAATCTCTTTGGGGTGAATGCCGAAAATACTCCTACTGAATCTGCGTGGGAAAAGGGCAAGATGTTAGCAGAACAAACAATAGCTAACTACCGCAAGCGACACAACGATAGTATTCCGCGTAAGGTGAGTTATACACTATGGAGCGGTGAGTTCGTGGAAACGGAGGGTGCAACCATAGCGCAAGTGCTTTATATGCTTGGCGTTGAGCCTGTTCGCGACGCTTTCGGACGAGTAACCGACCTTCGTTTGATTCCTTCTGACGAGTTAGGACGCTCGCGTATTGATGTGGTGGTGCAAACAAGCGGACAGTTGCGCGATATTGCCGCCTCGCGATTATATCTCATAAGTAGAGCTGTGAATATGGCCGTAGAAGCCAAAGATGACAAGTACGAGAATTGGGTCTCTAACGGAGTTGTTGAATCAGAGAAAACACTGATTAACAAAGGCGTGTCGCCAAAAGATGCTCGTGAAATCTCACGCCACCGAGTATTTGGCGGTGTGAACGGTGGTTATGGCACAGGTATTCAGGCTATGGTGCAGGCTGGCGACCGTTGGGAACAGGAGCAAGAGATTGCGGAAACTTACATCAATAATATGGGTGCTTACTATGGCGACGACACTAAATGGGAATCTATGCGCGAATATGCTTTCGAAGCCGCCCTCACTAACACCGATGCTGTGGTTCAACCGCGGCAAAGCAATACGTGGGGCGCACTCAGCCTCGACCATGTCTATGAATTTATGGGCGGTATGAATCTCGCTGTGCGCAATGTTACAGGTAAGGACCCTGACGCTTACCTTAGCGACTACCGTAACCGCAACAATGTTAGGGTGCAAGAACTAAAAGAGGCTATTAACGTTGAAAGTCGTACAACTCTCTTTAATCCAAAATATATCGCTGAGAAAATGAAAGGTGATGGTAGCGATGCGGCTGTATTTTCAGATTTGGTGCAGAACACTTTCGGCTGGAATGTGATGAAACCTAAAGCGGTGGATAATGAAATGTGGGACGAAATATACAATGTCTATGTGAAAGATGACTATAAGATGGGCTTAAAGGAGTATTTTGGAGACAAAAATCCTGCCGCGCTGCAGGAGATTACTGCCATAATGATGGAGTCGGCACGCAAAGGAATGTGGAAAGCCTCAAACCAACAACTCAAAGACGTAGCCAAGCTACACACCGAAATGGTGAATAAATATAAACCTGCCTGCTCAGATTTTGTTTGCGATAACGCCGAACTACGGCAGTATATGACGCAATTTGTTGATAAGCAGATAGCACAAGAGTATAGTAAGAATATTGATAATATCCGTGAAATATCCACCCAGAAAAATAATGAAGGTGTGGTGATGAAAAAAGAAACACTAAACGATATGAATTCTAAAAAACAGATTATCAATGGTATCTTGGTAACTATTGGTGTGCTGACGACTGCGGTACTGTTCGTATTCGTGGTACGTTTAAGACGAAAAAATGTTGAATAAGAATTATTTATGCAGACAGTTGTACTTATTATAATGATTTTGATAGCTTTCAACTTCATGTTAAAGCAGTCATTCCATAAAATCTACTTTGTTGCGCCAGTTGCTATTATTGCTGCACTTTTTGTTGGACTTATGTGGCCAATAGCTATTTTGCAGTCTAAGTCGCAGATTGCTGCATGGTTGGAAAATCCTGACCTTATGCTTGATACTTCTGTTATACTTACCATAGAGGTTGCTTTGCAAATGGCTTTTTGTCTGATGGCGGCTAAGAAGATCACTGTTGGCATAGAAAAGAAGATTGAAAGATTGATTTACTATTTATTGTGGTTCTTTCCAGGATTCCTTATTTTTGCAGTACTCTTTAGTTTGTTAGTGGTTTTTATATTCCGTTTTCCAGGAATCTCTTTTCCTCTGCTCGCGTGGATTCTTGCAACAGTTGTGTTTATTGCTATTCCCGCAGTAATCTGGTTATTAGGCAAATTGTTGCCCGAACAAGACATCCGTTTAGAACTATTGTTCTTGACAAACGCGCTGTTGGCTGTACTTGGCATTGTAGCCACAGTAAACGGTCGCACCGCCGTGGATGGTATCAACGAATTTAACTGGCAATCTCTTCTAATGCTTGTTATACTGCTTCTAAATGGTGGTATCGTTGGATTTTTACTCCGTCGTCGCCGAATAATTAACTTAAATAATAAAAATTAAATAATAAATCATTATGCACATTATTTCAGACATCTTATACTGGATTTCCACTGGTTTACTCGTTCCAGTTATCATTTTATTGATATATTTTTTTATCCGCGCATTGATTCTTGTTGGTAGCTTTTTTGGGCAATATATTGAGATGAACAAGAATAGACGCTGGTTAAACGAGGAGTTAAAAACCTTGAATATAGACAATATGTATATGTTTATGGAGCGTATGCCTAAGAAGTCTCAGTCGTTGGTAACCAACTATATACAGCAGATATGGATCAATAAAACCGACAGTGCAAGGATCGAAAAGTTAGTGTCTGATTTCGAAATAGCCGCCGACAAAGACCTTGGTATTTCTAAAACGCTCACAAAGATGGGGCCAATGCTCGGTCTGATGGGAACACTTATTCCGATGGGACCCGCTTTAGTGGGACTCGCAGCTGGCGATATTGCATCTATGGCCTATAATATGCAAGTTGCTTTTGCCACTACCGTGGTAGGACTCTTTAGTAGTGCCATTGGATTTATTACACAGCAAGTGAAACAACGTTGGTATCTACAAGATCTCAATAATTTGGAATTTATCGCAGAACTTTTGAAAGATAATAAATCACTATGAAACGCAAACTCTTAAAAAACACCGATGACAATGATCCGATGAGCGTGGTTAGTAACCTTTTCGATGTTGCTATGGTTTTTGCTGTTGCCCTGATGGTGGCGTTAGTGTCGCGCTACAATATGACCGAGATGTTCTCGCAAGAGGATTTCACCATGGTGAAAAACCCTGGTAAGGCCAATATGGAAATCATAACCAAAGAGGGCGAGAAGATTAACCGTTATACACCTTCAGAGAATCAAAGTCAGAATAACACGAAAGGTAAACGCGTGGGCATTGCATACGAGTTAGAAAATGGTGAGATTATATATGTTCCAGAGTAAAAATATAGATTTTTTTATCGACAGTAATAAAAAATTTTGGCTGTCAGCTAAAAACAGGAAATAAATTTTCTGACAGATTGTCGCATATTTATCGTTTCACGATTTTCGCTTGATGGTTTTTGCCGCTGTAGTCAGTAACGCGCAGCAGATACACACCTCTTTGGAGACCACCAATATGCAGACGTGCCGTGTTCTTTTGTGTGTTGCGTGCTGTTGCCACT
>CADBTU010000135.1 GCA_902797625.1 uncultured Bacteroidota bacterium
GCAAAAATACATTTTTTATATATACAACCCGTAGGGGCGAAAATGATTCGCCCCTACAAAAAAAAAGCGCCGCAACCGCAGCGCCTTTTTTCATATCCACAAAAATCAGGAATTATTTTTCCATATCTCTGTACTCTTTTATGATGCTCTTAACGTTAGCTGGGGCAAGGCGACCATAAACTTTGCCTTCAACCATAGCTACAGGTGCAAGACCGCAAGCACCTACGCAACGCAAAGAAGTAATAGAGAATAGACCGTCTTTATCGGTTTCGCCAACAGGAATTTGCAATTCGTTGGTAAAAGCGTCAAGAACCTTTTCTGCACCACGCACGTAGCACGCGGTTCCCATACATACTGAAATCGGGTATTTTCCTTTCGGCACCATTGTGAAGAATGAGTAGAAAGATACCACACCGTAAACCTTTGCAGTTGCAATGTGAAGTCTTTCTGCTATCAACTCTTGTGCTTCTGCAGGAAGGTATCCGAGATAATCCTGGGTTTGGTGCAAAACGTTAATCAATTCGCCAGCCTCGTTATTGAATCTGTTGCAGATTTCAATAATTTTATCACTGACTTCTTTTTTCATTTTGATAATTATCTTATCCATAATGGTATTATTTTTTAAGTGAATTATTATACTGCAACAGAATTAGTTATTAAGGTCAACTTCAACTGTTGTTTGTCTGTCGAAATAGTGTGTGTGTAACAATTCGTGGGATTTATGTCCGCAAGGTTCGCCCAAGAATTCCTTATAGATAGCTGTGATTGAAGGATTCTCGTGTGATTTGCGGATAGGCATATCTTTATCAGCTTGATAGAGAGCCTCCCAACGAGCTTTGATAATATCGCCATTACCGTGGTGAAGAGGTTGACCGCCGCCGTCGATACATCCGCCAGGACAAGCCATAATCTCTATAGCATGGAATTGACATTTACCAGCTTTAATATCTTCGAGGAGTTTGCGAGCGTTCTTCAAGCCGTGGGCAATACCGATATTTATTGGAAGTCCATCAAAATCGATTGTTGCAGAACGAATGCCTTCTAAGCCGCGAAGTTCTTCAAAGTCGATTTTAGGAAGTGGCTTTTTGGTATAAACTTCGTAAGCTGTACGAACAGCAGCCTCAATAACACCACCAGTTGTGCCGAATATAACAGCAGCACCTGTAGATTCGCCAAGAGGACTGTCGAACTCTTCGTCTTGAAGTTTTGTAAAGTCGATATTAGCTTGCTTGATAAGGGCAGCCAATTCGCGGGTTGTGATTGAGAAGTCAACATCAGGATTGCCGTTAACTTTGAATTCCTCACGTCCACATTCATATTTTTTAGCGAGACAAGGCATCACAGAAACGCAAATCATATCTTCGCGTTTGATACCAATTTTGTCTGCAAAATATGTTTTAGCAATAGCACCAAACATCTGTTGAGGTGATTTTGCAGTAGAAGGAAGTTCCTTCATGTCTGGGAACTGATGTTCAAAGAAGTTAACCCATGCCGGGCAGCAAGAAGTTAAGATTGGGAGTTTAACATCTTCTCCTTTGAGGAATTTTCCAAGACGGCCGAGAAGTTCTGTACCTTCTTCCATGATTGTCAAGTCGGCACTCCAATCGGTATCGAAAACATAGTCGAAGCCGAGAGCTTTGAGGGCGGCGGTAAGTTTGCCTGTTACGATAGATCCAGCTTTCATGCCGAACTCTTCACCGAGGGCAACGCGCACTGCAGGAGCAACTTGAACCACAACGGTTTTGCTTTCGTCGGTGATAGCGCGGATAACTTTGGATGTGTTATCAACTTCGGTGAGGGCACCAACGGGACATACTGCAACGCACTGTCCGCAGAAAGTGCAAGGTGAGTGGTCGAGGCGTTGGTTGAAAGCAGTGGAAACCACAGCTGGGAAACCGCGTTCGATAGCTGAAAGTGCACCAACAGTCTGCATTTCATTACACATCATTTCGCAACGACGGCACATAACGCACTTGTTCATGTCGCGAATGATTGATGGAGAAACTTCGATTTGGTAGCTTGATTGTTCGTGGTCTGGGCCAACGAAAGGATTGCTACGTATTCCGAAGCGGATAGCCAATGCTTGTAACTCGCATTTGCCACTCTTTGAGCACTGCAGACAATCGTTTGGATGGTCGCTGAGCATAAGTTCAAGCACAGTTCTGCGAGCGTTGATAACGCGCATTGAATTTGTGCGAACCACCATGTCGGGCATACATTCGGTAACACAAGCTGGTGCGAGGTTTCTACGACCTGCAACTTCTACCACGCAAAGACGGCAGCCGCCTGGCTTGTTATGTACGTCCATGCCTTTGAATTCAAAGTGACAAAGAGTAGGTATTGATATGCCTAACTTCTTCGCAGCACTGAGTACAGTAGTACCTTTTGGTACTTCAACTTCTCTATTGTCTATTGTTAATTTAATTGTATCCATATTGTTCAACTTTCACTAAATAATACTAATTGCATTGAATTTACATTTTTCGACACATGTGCCGCACTTAATACAAAGTTCTTGGTTGATTTCGTGTGGCATTTTAACTGTACCGTTAATAGCGCCAACAGGGCAATTGCGTGCACAAGCCGTACAGCCTTTACATGCTTCAGCATCGATAACATACTGTTTCAAAGCCTTACATTGTCCAGCAGGACATTTCTTTTCTGTTACGTGTGCTACGTATTCATCCCAGAAGTTGTCGATTGTTGACAATACAGGGTTAGGAGAAGTTTGACCTAAGCCGCAGAGTGCTGTATCTTTGATAAC
>CADBTU010000136.1 GCA_902797625.1 uncultured Bacteroidota bacterium
GGCTGATCTCTGTTTGAGAATCAGCCCAATTGTTTACTTTTGCACTTGTAAACACCAAAAGTTAAACAATGGGCAAAAGTACACATTTTATCGGACAGCAATAATTTAATACTCATCCTCGTAGCCACCGTCCTTGTCTGTCAAATGGATGACAATGACATCAAACATCGGGTAATCCTTGTATTCCACGAAAAAGGAAACCTCCTCCGTGAAACTTTTCGGGAACTGGATGCCCAACAGAGAGCCTTTTTGGATTCTGCTATTCGCTCCGCTTTTGGTGTTCGAATCCGAATCCCCCTTTTCCTTCAGTACGTAGGCTCCATAGACATTATTCACGGAAGAGTCGGCATTGAGAACGACAACCCGGCAGTGGAAGTCCGAGTAGGAGGTCTCGTTCACGACCCGTACCTGATTGTAGGATTTTTCATCGCCATTCACTTTGAAGGTCATCATCTGTTTTTGTGCGAAAACGGTCGCAGAGACCACCATGACACACAGGAATAGAAACATTCTTTTCATAATTCTCATTGATTGATAAATGAATATTCGACAATTTACAATTACACTTCCTGATTTAGTTTCACATCTCAATTCACAAACATCCAACCAGCAACTACTGACTACCCAAGTTATTTCACAAACATTCGGATTGAAAGCACCCCCAACACAACAAACAAAATGAACAGCGCAAAAATGGTGACGAAAGCGACGATGAACTTCAAGATAGTGCGCCACCAGGTGAAACCGCTCATTTGCTTGAGGGGAATCAGCGTAAAGAAGAAGGCATACAAAGATAGCCTTCCCAGACAGAAGAAGTCAAACACAATGCTGTAGATAGTGTACATGTTGGTGGTATAGAGCAGTGTGACAAAGAACTCGGAATAGCGTAAATCGGGGATGTTTGGGCAACGCCGAAAGAAAAAATAGAGAATTCCTGACATCATTATCAGCAACAGCAATATGTTCATGACTGGGTAATTCTTTGCAAAAAGAGCCATCTTTTCAAGGACAACATAGAGAATATCCAGAATACGCTCGGATGAGGAATCTTGTTGCTCGCCATTCCCCGAAACCTCCACTTCTGGCGCAGTCACCTTCTCGGATTGTCCTTCCTGCTTCACCTCTTGAACAGCCGATTCGAAATCGTCAGAAAACGAAAAGTTCTCCCCCCGGATGTTCAATCCGTGCGTCACGAGTAAGGAAACGGCGAAGAGCAGGAAGTACATCTTGAAAGGGGCAAAATAGGATGCCCTCATACCACGGAGATAGTCGAGGATCAAGTAACCAGGACGCAGGATAAGATTACCCATAGTTCGGAACATACCACGTTCACCGAGACCGTAGGCATCCACAAAGCTCGCCACTGCCACTTTCCATGAGAAACGAGTGGTAGTCGCTGGCTGCCCGCAGCGAGGACAATAACGGCCAGTGTAATGGTCGTGGCAATTCAGACACTCGTGTTCCTCCTGAGACATCGGGACAACTTTACGAGGTCTCATCTGCCATGCCTTGAACTGGCGGTATTTCTCTTTGAGATCGGGTTTCTTCTTCATAATGACACCGCAAAAATACACAAATTTCGATTAGCATCCCAAAAGGAATTCTGACACGCATATTGCCACCCCGGCGTAAGCCGTCTTTTTCCTGACTAAATCAATTTCAAGTACATCAACGAATACCATCGAGTAGGAGGTAAACACTTATCGGAGGGTAT
Source organism: uncultured Bacteroidota bacterium (assembly GCA_902797625.1). Taxonomy (GTDB): domain Bacteria; phylum Bacteroidota; class Bacteroidia; order Bacteroidales; family WCHB1-69; genus F23-D06. The sequence goes on from CADBTU010000136.1 coordinate 1,715, forward strand.
CTGATTTAAACCACCCGTTCCGCATAGCTATTGGGCTTTGACTTCTTCGGCAGTCTCACCCACGGGCAAATGCCTTGCTATCATGTTTCTGTCCATCAGACCAGTGCTTTGCCGCCGACTTCCTTCAGACACAATGTCGCCATTGGCACCTTGTCTTTGGCTGTGCGCTGCCGCTATAAGTACCCGCTCAAGACTTCCACCAGTTAAATTATGCCCTTGTAGAGCGAAGCAAAAAAAAGGAGCCACATAATGCGGCTCCTTTTCTAACGAGAATAGTAATAATTATCTTTTGACGATTCTAAAGATAGCTGCGCGATGTTCTTCACGGCTTGGATCTGTAATATTTTGTCTATTCTGAGGATCGTTAACCGTATAAGAAGCTGTTTCGATTTGATCTGGATTTACTCCCTTCTGGATGAACATTTCTCTAACCTTGTTCGCACGACGTTGCGCGAGGTCACGGTTATGTTGTTCTGTACCTAAATCACATGTATAACCTTCAACAATCAATTTAAGACTGTTATTTTTCTTTAATATAGAAACTGTCTTATTGATGTTGTCATTATAATCAGTATACTTTGGAATATCTTTATCTAAATCAAAGAGAATTTTTGTCTTTGACAAAGCATCACTAATATCCTTTATATCTTTCTTATCTTCTTCAGTCAGATAATCATCGTCATTATTTAATTGATCGCAAACAGGAACTATGTAAATGTATTGAGGATCTTGTTTAATAATGATTGGCTCATTAGATTTCTTCTTAAGTTCTTCAAGAATTTCTTTTTCAAGTTGTTTCTTAGATTTCTCTTGTGGTAAAGCACAAGTCTTGAAATGGAAACCAGCCTTAACACCTATTTGAAGAAGATTCCACTTTGTTTGACGTTTTTTAATTTCATTGTTAGCATAAGCTACGTCAAGCATATCAGAACCAAGAGTTCCTTGAAATAACATTTTACCTTGATCATTTGCGCCAACAAAAGTAGTTTTATTTTTAGGAAGAATATCTAAGAATCCATATTTACAATAAGCACCTAAATAAAAATCAACTACTTTATTTAGAGCAAATACACCACCAAAATCAGCAACTATATCAACTGATGGTCTCATTTTGGCATTTTTACTGTTTCCTGTGTAAGAGGCTTCACCAAAATGATTATCCATCTTTATTTGCTCATTCTCATAGTGTCTCATATACCATTGATTATAAAGTTCTTCATAACCGTAGGTTGTGATTGTTCCCTCGCCCTTATATTTGTTATATCCTTTTATTGGAAAATATCCCTGAACACCAAGGGCAGCATAAATACCATTACGACCGTCAAAACGCCAATCAAAATGAGCTTTCAAAGGAACTTCAATTGCCCAAACAATTTCTTTTTCTTTCAAACCGTGTGCATCATAGAACAGATCATAATTAGGATCATAATCCGCAAGATGTGAATCAAACAATGGATCATGTATCACATCATAGTTAGGAATGATACCATTTTTAGAAAGAGAAGCTTTAGCGGCAAGACGATTGACGCCAACACCTAAACTTAACCCCCAATGTTCATTGAAGAAATAAGCATAATCTACATCTAACATAGTGCTGTGAGAATAATATTGTGTAATTCCCACTCTTCTGTAGATATTATTTGTCCATGCTTCGCCAATGTGAACATTAATGTGATGAGGGCAGAATGTAGAAGTCTCAAAATTTTCCGAAATTGTATCGGAATTATTTTCTGTTTGTACCTCTTGACTAAAAGCGGTACACATTGCGAAAATAAGACTGACTAATAATAAATTCTTTTTCATAATATACTTTACTTTTTTTATTCTTAGATTATAATGAAACCTTGGGCTTGGCGGCCGAAACCGCCAAGCTTAGGATTTCAACATATTATTTTACGATAACGAATTTAACAGTCTTGATTTCATTTGTACCTGTCAAGATACGTCCGAAGTAAGTACCTTGAGCTTTGAAGCCTTCAATCTTAGTGATCGGTTGCAAATCAGTAACATGACTGATATGTGCACCTGTTACACTGTAGATATCTAGAACTGCGCCTTCAAGTTCTTCAGATGTCAAATCAAGTTCGATAGTGATTTCTTGACGAACATTTGCAGGAACTGGATATACTTTCACTGATGAAACTGTATTGAAATACATTTCACAAGTATGATATACTACCATATTTCCGTTCTCATCTTGTTCTATCAATTCAACTGAATAGAATCCGTTCAAACCATCTTTATCTTGATAGTTAGAATATGTAGCTCCAGGAATTGCAACACCATTCTTGTACCATTGGAATCCGATGAATACGTGTCCACCGTTGGTAGCTGAATTGTTGTTAACCACAACTACGTCGTTCCAACGTTGATCCATGATTGGATGTGTACCGTCGCTGAATGCCATACTTCCAACGAGTACGCGTACAACAATATTGTATGAACAACCTTCAATTGTGATAACTGCATTATAGTCGCCAGGAGCGGTTGGTACCACGAATGTAGCTGTGTTGTTGCTTATTGTACCTGATGCTGTAAGACCATTTTCGTAAACAACTACAAATTCTGCATTTGGATTACCTTGAATAACTGTAAAGTCTATAGTTACTTCACCATTATCTGTACATCCTGATACGAAGAAGTTGTTATCAAATTTAACTTCCTTAACATATACTGTCGCTGTTGCATTAGATTCAAATTGTGTGTTTTGACAGAATGCATCTGCAACGTAGCTAATGAAGTATGTAGTTTGCTCTGTAGGAGTTACATATATACTTACATTGTTTGCTAAGGTTGTAGCATCAGCTACAAGGTTTCCTGAGTTATCTTTAACGATATAGTGGAATGGTGCTTCACCTTCGAAGTGGAGAACTAATTCTACAGATGCACTTGGATCATTAAGACATAATGATTCTCCATCTCCGCTTGTGAATGAAGCTACTGGTAATGAGTGTACAGTAACCATTTGTTGTACATCAGCTGTATTAGTCAATTGACATCCACTACCAATATTTCCGAGGAAAGTTGGAGTGTAAATGTATTGACCAGGAACTGTTGGAATATCGTATGAGTTACCACCTAAACCTCCGCTAACATTAATTGTGTTACCGTTATTGTCAGTTACAACCCATTGGATATGACCATTTGTACTTCCTTCATAGTCAGATACACCACCCTGGATAGCTGCAAATAAAGTAACTGTTTCACCTAAACAAACATCTGTTCCGTTTTCACTGTAAACGTGTACATCTGTCCAAGAAGGATTGCTTACAACATTTACAACTTCAAAGTTAGATGATTGTGGTTGACAATTTGCACCAGAAGGAGTAACAACTACATGATATTTATAGTTACCAACATTATTCAATACGTATGTCTCTTGGTTTTGAGCAGTTGTGATATTAGTATTGTGATCTCCAGTGCTTATACCATTAGAATACCAATCGAATGTCATATTACCATAGATAGCTGCATTGTTTACACCATTTACATTGTTAGAGTAATTAGTAACAGTAGCTGTGAGTGTAACTTCACCACCTTCGCAAATTGCAAGACCATCTTGTGAAGCTAATGTTACAACAGGTTGTTCAGCAACTTGAATTGTAACAGGTGCTACTTGTGTAGATACACATCCGAGAGAAGCGTTAGTATGAGAAACTGTCAATGTGTACTCATATAAACCAGGAGCGTCAAGAGCTTGAACTATTGATTTAGATGTAGCACCAACAAGATCGTTACCATTGCGCTTCCATTGATATGTAAACGCATTAGATATATTGTCGTTTTGAGTAACATTAGCAGTCAATGTAGTTGTTCCACCTACACACATTTCAGTAATTGAAGGTGTAATTGTTACAACTGGTAATGATACAACTTGTACAGGAAGTGCGAGTGTTGCAATTGTAGAGCAAGATCCACTTGCATTAGCAGCTTGAACTTTAACTTGTGCACTAATAGTTCCTGTAGTAGCAAGAGTAGTTGTAATTGTATTACTATTAACTACTTGAGCAACATCGTTAATAGTCCATTCGTAGTTATATGTACCTACTGGAGATACGTGAGCTGTGAATGTTACTTCACCATTTTGACAGATGAAACTGTTATCAGCTGTAATTGAAACAGTTGGAGTTGGTAATACATCTACTTGGTGAGGAACTGATGTAGCTGTACATCCAGATAAGTCGTTACGTGTAATAGTTACAGTGAAATAATATGGAGCAGCGGCATCTGAAGCAGCATCTAATGTTGGAACATAATATGATGTAGCTGTTTGTTCTTGACCGCTTGCAGCACCAGTCCATGACCATGTGTAAATGTAAGCAGTAGTATCAACTCCACCATTAATGTGAGCATTCAAAATCAAATCTCCGTTTGCACATACTGTATGAGCTCCGAAAATCTCAACTGTAGGAGGCGCAACAACATTTGCAGTTACTGATGATGATTCTACATCACATCCAGAAATCTTGCTTGTAACTTTTACGAAATATTCATAAGAACCACCAAGCAATAACTCTGAAGTTGAGTATTGAGAAGATGTAGCACCATTGATAGGATAAATAACACCATTTGCGATCTTATACCATTGATATGTTAATTCATCGCCGTTGATAACATTGTTTACAGTAGCTGTTAATGTAAGTGTGCCACCTTCACATACGTTTTGGTTACCTGTGATATCTACAGTGTAAGGAAGAACTACATTTACATTGAATGGAGTTGAAACAACACTACAACCAACACCCGATTGAGTTACAACAACTGTGTAAGCAGCTGCTATACCGTATGAGAGAGGATCTGTCTCAAGAGTAGGATTTGTTTCTCCATAAAGTGGAAGACCATTCTTATACCATTGATATGAAACTGAACCTGTTCCACCTTGAACACTTGCGATAAGAGTTGTTACACCGCCGTCGCATATTGTTGTTGGATAACCTTGAGCTACAGATACTGTAACTGTTGGATCAGCAACTACAACGTGGCTAACTATATTAGATACTGTATCGCATCCGTATGGAGACTTAACAACTACCCAATATGTATAATTTCCTGCAGCTTCAGTTCCTGTAGTAGTATAAGAAGCAGTAGTTGCAATAGGCTCTGTAGTATTCAAGTTATTATACCATTCGTATGTGAATGGATTCAAACCATTTATGTTATTAACTCCACCTTCAACTGTAGCATAGAAAGTAGTAGTACCACCTACGCATACAGTATCTTCGGTAACGTATGCTACAACTTGTGGTTGTGCAACAACTGTAATTGGAAGAGCATGTTGTTCTACTGTACATCCTGGATTTGCTGTAACAACTACTTTGTAATCGTATGGCATTTCATTCGCATTGTCTGATACTACATAGATAGAATCAGTTGCGTTAGGAATAATTACATTGTTACGATACCATTGATAGCTGTAGCCAGAAGATACTGGATCAACGTTTGCAACTAAAGTGGTTGTTCCACCTTCACAGATTTCTGTATTACCTACAACTGTTACTGATACATTAGGAGTTGTAACAACTGTTACTTTAGCTGCAACAAGTGTTAAATTAGACTCACAACCTGAAGCTGGAAGAGTAACTTTTGCTACATAGAAGTAATCTGTAGGATCTCCATCAACAGCTACAGGAGATCTGAGAAGTGTTGATTGATCTGCACCTGGGATAAGAACATTATTCTCATACCATGTATATGTAGCACCTGCTAAAGGATTATCAATAGTTAATGTAACTTGACCACCATCACAAATAACTGGATTGTTTACAGAAATTTGTGGTGCATCTGGAATGTTGTTAACTTTGATAAAGATACTATCAACTGCAACACAACCTGATGTAGCTTGAGAAGCAGTTACAACAAATTTATAATTTCCTTCGAATTCTGGAACGAAAGTATATTGTGTACCTACGAAACCATTATTCCAAGTATAGATGAAATCATCGTTACTCCAACCTGTTGCCTCTACTGAAATTACAGTCTCACCACCAACACAGATTTCATATTCTGTAGCTGTAAGTTGTAATTGTGGAGCTTGTTCAACTGTTACAACAACAGCGTCTGAAGTGGTTGAACAATTATTGATTGATGTAGTTACTTTGTATGAACCAGGCTCATTTACAACCAAGAGGTTGCTGTCTGAGTTTGCAATAGCAACATTGTCCTTGAACCATTGATATGTAGCTTCATTACCGTTAGGGGTAACATTTGCATACAATGTTGTTGAACCTCCGTCGCAAATCACAAGTTGACCTGAAATTACAACAGACTCAGGAGCAGAGCTGATTGTAACTACTGCAGCAGAATCAGACATCGCTGAAGTACAACCTGAAGCAGGCAATGTAACAATAGCAGTGTATGTATTAACAGTTGTTTGGTTGTTAACTGTGTAAACATTTTCTTCAAATGATGGACCATAAACATTGAGTATCTCTTCACCATTTCTGTACCAAGTATAAATCGCACCAACCGCATCAGCAGGCTCAATTGTAGCTGCAATAGTAACTTGTGTACCATTGCAAACTGAATCTGCAGACTTGTTGTTTACAGTTACATTTGTTACAACAGGAATTGGATTAACGTTGATTATAATCTCATCGTTAGCTGTACATGTTGAATGTGTTTGAAGAACATTTACACCAAATGTTGTTGTTGTGTTAACATTTGTAGTGTAATTAGCAGATGTAGCACCTGGAATGTTAACGCGGGTAAACACTTGAACAGTATCATATTTGTATGAACCATCAGCATTGTATCCGATTTCAACATAATCTTCAGATTCAACTACTTCATACCATTGATATACGATATGAGTAGCATTGTTGTCGTTAAGATTAGCTGTCAAAGTAACCTCACCATTCGTGCAGATGTCAGTTTCTGTAGCTGTTATGTTAACAACAGGTTGAGTATATACATATACATTAAACTCTTCTGAACGTGAAATACAACCAGTTGCATCGTTCAAACGTCTTACCTCTACAGTGAATCTGTAAGGTTCTGTACGTGCATACATATATTCAGCAAAGAATTGGTTGTCGCCAAGGTTGTAACCCATATTATCACGGATCTGACCTGACTCGTACCAAGTATAGTGGAGGTTTCCAACTGTATAACCAATAGTGTCAACATTTGCAATTAAGAATACTGAGTCTGTTTCACAAACGTGTTGATCACCAGTAATAACAACTGTTGGGTTAGGATAAACTGTAATTGTCTGTGAAGAAACTGGAAGTGATTGACAACCAGCAGCTGGACGTGTTACGTATGCTGTATAAACGTATGTTTGAGTGTTGTTGTCAACAACTGCAGGAGCGTCATTAATTGTAGATGCTGTAGCACCTTCAATAAGAATGCCATTCTTGTACCAAGTGAAAATTTCACCTTCTACTGTGTCGGCTACATGTGCAGATATTTCAATCTGACCACCAATACAAACTGTGTATTGAGAAGCTGTAACTGATGTAATAACAGGATCTGGCATTACTTCAACAGTGATTTCATTAGATGAAGCTGTGCACAATGATGTGAGTTGTTCTATATTAACGGTATATTTGTGTGTACCAAGTGATGGAACAACTGTGTATGTGAGTGATGTTGCACCAGGAATTTCTACGCCATTGTCTGACCATTGGAATGTGAGCATATCAGCGTTCCAATCATTAAGACTTGCAGAAAGTGTGATCGCACCACCAACGCAAATGCTATCTTCTGAAACTGTTATATTAACAACAGGATTAGCATTTACATATACATCAGCACTGCTTTCAGATATACAACCGTATTCATTTACAAGCTGTACTGAGAAATTGTATGGATAATCTCTATAAGGCTTGTTCAAATAGATTGTATCTTCAGTTGTCTGAGACTTGAACATAGCATTATTTTCAAACCAGTTGAATTTAACCTCAGTCTCAGGTGCAGGATATACGTTTGCAACCAACATGATATTGCTATCTGTTTCAACACAAACGATAGGATCAGTTGTGAGTTCAACAACAGGGTTAGGATTAACTGTGAATGAGTTCATCGTGAATACAGACGACTGACAACCGCTTGCTGATTGAAGAACAGAAACAGCGTATGTATATGTTGTAGGCTCATTGTTAAGAGCAGTCATAACTTCGGTGTATTCAGCACCAGTAGCACCAGCTATGATTTCACCGTTACGATACCATGTGTAAACTTCACCACCTTGAACACCTTTACTAATGTGAGCTGCTAAGTTAACTTGATAACCATCACAAACCACATTTGTGTCAGGAAGATTGTTTGTAATAGAATCGATTTGTGGAACTGCATTCACTTGAACATTAAATGTATCGGCTGACCAACAATACTGACTTGCATTGTGATTTGAAGATGAACCAGAATACATCAAATGAGTTACATTTACAATATACTTGGTAGTTGCAGAAGGATTAAATGTTTCCTCAGCATGAGTATAACCATTGAGTTTATGCTGATCGTCCATTACGTTTTCATACCATTGATAAGTCAACATTGGATCATTGTAGTTATCAAGGTTAGCTTTTAATGTAACAGAACCACCTTCACAAATGCTATCAGCATCAGCTGTAATATTTACTACAGGTTTATCATAAACATTTACATAGAATTTTTCTGATCTACCTGTACAACCATCACCATTTTGAGCAACTACTTCAAAAATCCAAGGATTGAGATAAGTAGCTGGCCAACTTGCATTGTATCTGTTGTCAGCACCACCAACGTTAGGTCTTAATTGACCGCTTTCAAACCAAGTGTAAGTAGCATCTGGATCTTGTTTTCCATCAACCCAAGCAGTCAAGTTTACATTGTAAGTATATTCATCGAAATAACATACGTTAGGTGTACCATCGATTGTAACAACAGGGTTAGGCTTAATATGAATTGTGTCAGATGCGATTGGAACCATTTCACAACCAGGAACATCTTCATAAACTACATATACTGTATATACATAGTCAACCGGATCACCATCATAGATATAAGCTTGATGTGAGAAGATAGGACCTTGTGGATTTTGTAATCCAAACATATTATGCATTGTCATACCGTTCAAAGTCCAAACATATTTCAAAGATGAATCGATATAAGGTTGACCATTGTCATCCAAGAAATAAGCAGCTACTTCTAACACAGCGCCTTCACAGACATTGCGAGCGGTATCACCATCGTTGATAACTACGATATTATGAAGATTCTTAGGAATAACAACTGTTGTTGAATCAGCACCAGAAACTTGACAGCCTGTAGTAGTTTGTTTAACAACCACTGAGAAAACTGTAGTAGAATCTATAACTGAAGTATAAATACGAGATGTTCCATGAGGAATCAATGAATCATTTTCGTACCATTGATATACAAGATTATCCCAATTATAATTACCAATGTGTGCAGTAGCTGTTACTTCACCACCTTTACAAACTGTATCGTGATCAACTGTAACTGCTACGCTGAGATTTTCACCTACATATACATAGTAAGGCTCACTCTTTGCAACACAACCATGCTCAGTAGTAATCTGAGTAGTGAAAATGTAAGGATGGTCTTGAGGACCGAGAGTTGTTTGAAGATTTACACTATCAGAATTAAATGTAATAGCAATATTTTGATAATTTGCTTCTAACTCAGATGCAAACTCTGGATAGTTATCTCCATCAGCTAAAGTGAAATTATAAAGTCTCCATTCGTATTTGTAATCTTTGCTACCAATTGTATCGTTAATCATTGCAAAGAGACTAACAGTTGAATCGGCACAAATGAGAGGATCACCAGTGATTTGTACTGTAGGTTGCTCGAATACATTAATAATTGTATCATTAGAGTACATAACTTCACAAGGATACTTGTCGTATGCAATTGTAGCATATACATGATACTTACCTGGATTTTCAAATACATTTGAGTAAACAGTATCGTGAGCATCAGTAACCTTAACACCGTTGATAAACCAATTGATGTAAGGTATCAAAGTGTCAGCAACGTTCTCCAATGTGTAGAACATTTGTGCACCTTCACAAACTGTGTCAGCATTAACTGTAAGGTGAATTTGATCAGGTTTCTCATAGAATTTAACACTTACGAAGTCAGATACTGATGTAGCACATGCTGTATCTTGATAAAGAACCTTAACACCGTATTTGTGTCCTGTCAACTCAGCTGCAGTGAAAACTTTAGTGTTGATATAACTTATTGTATCTTCGTACGGAGTATTTTCATCATCCTGGAACCAAGCATATTGGTATTCTTCTTCTGAACCAAGTGAGTAAACGTTAACTACGAATGTAGTTGAATCGCCTTCACAAATATATTCAGGAGCAGTAATAACCGCCATTGGAACAGGACGGATAGAGAATTTATGAACAGGAGATATTAAATCTTCA
>CADBTU010000137.1 GCA_902797625.1 uncultured Bacteroidota bacterium
AATTTTGCATATTATGATGATATTTACACTTCTTCAAGTGAAAAAAATGCAAGAATTGTCAGTCAAAACACATCTGAAAAAGCAGCTTCAAAAGCAACAACAACTGCGGAAGCAGACTCCATTATTTACGAAACCGATGAAAATGGCAACTTACTCCGAACATTAACATATTATAAAGGTCAAAGTGAACCAGTAGTTACTACTTATATGGAAGTAGTTGATGAAGATAGCCAAAGTTCTACTCCTGCTTACGTATCAAGTAGTTATTCATACGATCCTGATGATCAATACGATTACTACTATTCTTCAAGGATTCGCAGATTCCATAACAACTATTACACTGGTTGGAGCTATTATGACCCTTATTTTACAAATATGTATTGGTATGACTACTACCCATCAAATTGGGGGCTGAGCATATATATGGGTTATAATTGGTGGTGGCCAAGTTACTATCGTCCATATTACCATTCGCCATATTGGTATAGTTGCGGTTTTAACTATGGTTGGGGTTGGTATGAACCATACACATATTGGGGTGGACATCATCACTGGTATCACAATCATTTAGCAATTGACTACTACCACAACAATCACGACCAAAATCACAGTTATTACTATGGACATCGCAACAATGTAGGACCATCTGTAGGTAATTTTAACAACAATGGGCGTGGTGAACGTCCTGACAACTACAACAACAGTATCAGTAACAATGGTTCAGGAAACGGTGAAACCAACAACCATTATTCAGTAACCTCGACACCAACTTCATTCAACCAACGTTACAACAACCTTGTTAGCAGCACTCCTTCTGGAAGTAGTTCAAACAACACAATTCACACTAATCCACGTAACTCATTGGATTCAAAGCCAACAACTTCAAGTGCCATAAAAGAATCTACAATAAACACATCAAGAGAAAATATTAATCTATTAAATAGTTCACAAACTGCATCTTCAACATCAATAAATACAAATAGAATTAACAGCACTACATCAAATTCTCGTCCAGATAACACTATCACAATTCGTCCAGCCTCAACTACAACATCAAAAGAGGCTACAAATTCTTCAGTCTCTACAAACGGACCAAGAACTATAAATCGTACGGTAACTTCCCCAAACCGTGTTACCACAACACCATCAAGCAGACCTGCAAACAATTCAAGTTCGTCTCGCAACTATTCAACACCTTCAAACACTCAACGCTCTACTTACAATTCTTCTTCAAGTAATAATCGTTCATCTTATAGTTCTCCATCAAGTAACACACGTTCTTCTTACAACTCTTCTTCAAGCAACTCTCGTCCAGCTTACAATTCTTCATCAAGCAATAATCGTTCATCTTATAGTTCTCCATCAAATAGTTCAAGATCCTCGTATAGTTCAGGTTCTTCCAGCAGTGGTTCAAGTTCTTATAGTAGTTCTTCAAGTTCATCAAGCAGAGGTGGTAGAAGATAATTGGAAATAATCATTTTAACAAGAATAATAACGCAAAAAAATGAAAAAGATAACAATAATAGTATCAATAATAGTAGCAGGATTAACAGGTTTTTTGAATGCACAAGGTAGTTACGAGGCTTACCTTTTCTCACAGGCCGACTATTCAGGAACTGCTCGTTTTATGGGTGCTGGCGGTGCATTCAGTGCAACTGGTGGAGATTTTTCAGCGTTAAACATAAATCCTGCATCAATAGGATTATACAAACGTAGCGAAGTTACTATAACTCCGTTTAGTCTTACTTTCAACAGATCAGAATCTTCATATTTAGGTTCTCTAAATTCAGGTAAAAAAACCAAATACTCATTTCCTCAGTGTGGAATAGTTATTGCTAACAATATAAATAGGGATAACAATTGGCGTTCTTGGCAGTTTGGTTTCGGTTATAACCGTATATTTGACTATAGTAACACATATCGTTTTTATGGGATAGCAAATAGTTCATTGATGGATATGGTAGTGTCTCACGTTAATGGTACATATTTTGACAAATTAAGTGGAGACGGTTTGCTTGCATGGAATAGTTGGTTAATAGACACACTTCCAGGTTATTTAAATCAATACTACAGTCCATACAGTGAAAATTTTCTTGAGCAAGGTACAATTGTTAAACGCAGTGGTGAAATTGATGAAATGACATTCACTTTTGGAGGAAATTATGCCGACAAATTATACATTGGTGCTTCTATAGGCATTCCGATGATAGATTTTAAAGAAGTAACAACATATACCGAGGTACCAGTTGACAACGAACATATAGCAGGTATTAGTGATTACACAATGGTTTCTGAGCAGAAAAACAGTGGTACTGGAATAAATCTTAAGGTTGGTTTAATATATAAACCTATCCACTTTCTTAGATTGGGCGTTGGATTCCACACACCGACCTATTACTGGAAGATCAGAGACAACTTCTCTCGTGCATTAACAAC
>CADBTU010000138.1 GCA_902797625.1 uncultured Bacteroidota bacterium
AATCATTCTTATACAAGTATTGAATATCTTCATTATGGTTAGTTGACCATAATTCATAAACAATCTTATAATCACCAGGTATTCTGAATGGAGCAAGTGTCTTAGCTATCTCACGTTCATTAAAGAAGTGTAAGTAGAATGCTGTGTAATAGTTATTTTCATCATTGATAGCCATAGATGGGAAATGGTTACCAAGATTTGAAGATGACAATGCAGTTGACGCATTGAAATAGTTGGTTACAGGCATATTTGGAGAACCATTTGCATTTGTCCAAGTAAACTCATCGCTACTCATCCAGTTTGTTGTACCACCACCCATAGGATTTGAATAGGTTTGATAAACAAAGTAGTTAGAAAGTTTTGAGTTGTCTATCAAAGTGTCGTTATGATAGATATGGAATCTTACATATACGAGAGTATCTGGATCTAAACACATTTGGTTAATCTTCCAAGTGTAGTTGAGCAACTGATTAGTGCTTGTTTGGACACCTTCAATGTTATGAGTTTCAGCACCATTGTAAGTGAAGATGAATTGTGGATTGTCATCAGACTTAACTGTTACAGTAGGATTATTAACTGAAACACAACCGTTCTCATCTGTTTCAACCACATAGTAATAATTCATACCTGCTTCTGGTGTCAAAGTAATAGTTGCTCCAGAACCTGCAGATGTACCATCTTCACTGAACCAAGCATAAGTAGATGTAGATTTTGGATCTGCAACACTAAGTTTCACCTCTTTGTTAAGACAAACCACTGTGTCGCCAACCACTGCTGGAACTGGACGAGGATTAACATTAACGGTTGCAGAGTCAATACCTGTACCACATTCGTTAGTTAATTCAACGTAAAGCTTCTTACCATTATCTGCATAAGTGAATAGATAAGAATCTATATCGATTACTTCTGTACCAAGTTTCCAAGTAGTATCAGTTACATCAACTGTTGATTGAACATTGAAGTTAACAACACTGAAATTAACAGGTTGACCTTCACACAATGTTATCTGATCATTCCAAGAAACAAGTGTTGGAGTTGTATTTACTTGTAGTTTCTTAGGTGTTGTGCTAACGCTATCACCACATTCTGTTCTCCAAACATACATTACGTAGTAGTTGTTATACTCAAGTTTAATAATTGAGTCTGTAGTGATAACACGAGCATTTGTCATGTTTTGATTTTGTGAGAGGTACCATTTTGATTCTGCTGGTTTAAGAGTAGCATTACCAGTGAATACAGGAGCAGCTTTGATGAATGAAGCAAATTTCTCACCTGCACATGCTGGTTGCAACGTATCTTCAACAAAATCTAAGGTTTGAATGTTCAACTTAATGTAAACAGTATCCTTTAAGTTACAAATTGAGTTAGTTGCGATAATTCTTATAGAATCACCATCCTTAGCTCCCTCTTGAGTGAGAACAGTAGTTTTGGTAACATCTGCATATTTGTTGTAATTTCTAACAAGAGAATACGCAACACTTGAGTTGAACAGTGTGTCATTCATATTAGTTACAACGTTGTTGAAATCAATATCAGCATTAGCTTGTTCAAGTACTTCAAATAATGTAGTATTGTAACAAATATCTACTGCATCATTAGCACTGATTTCAGGAACATCAACAAGACTTACTTTTCCAAGTGATTTAATAGTTGTTCCGCAATCATTTGTTCCATACGCAAAGAGATCCACAACAAAGAATTTGGAAATCTCTTCAGCCAACTTTGATTGAGAGAAAGCATTGTTATTTGGGATTACTACTGTGTCAGTGCGAGGTGTACTCTCATACTGGTCGAACGTCTGAGAAATGTTACTGCGTCTAACACCATGAAGTATGTATCCATAAGTTTTTTGACTAAAGAACTGTATGGTAAGTAACGAATGCAAGCTAAAACCAGACTTACAATATTGACCAGACAGAGTTGTTCCATTTGTTGTTATCACAGGAAGCGGTTTCACAGTAATTTTAACGGTATCACACATAACATCTATACAAGGACCATTGTAAGTGATGTCTGTTATAGTCATGTTGTAGTTGTTATAATCTTTTGGCATGTCAAATGGAAGTGTTTGTACTACAGAAGTTTGACCGTTGACAAAAACAACTTTCGCATTAGCAAAATTCATATTCTGAACAGAATTTTGGGAGAACAAGGCTTTTACGGTGTTAGCATCAATTGTTTGACCTTCGCAAAATTCTTTATCAGTAATATTAACAACTGCAGAATCAACTTTAATTTGACACTCAAAGATTGTTGTATCACAAGGATTAACAGCCATCAAAACAAGATAACCTTTTTCTTTACCATATCTTAAACGAGCAGGGAATGAAATGTTAGTTGTTGAATGTGATAACTTGTTTTTAATAACCTCTTCTTTAACATTGTTAACATCGGTAGAATCACGGAAGAACAAAGAGATATAAGAATTATTGTCTAAAGTACCATGTTGTTTGAAGTTAAGTTGTAGATCAAAGTTAACATTATCACCAGCACAATAATGTGTACTATTAGTACTAACACCTATTTCAGGTTTATCTGAAACCTTGAAAGAAAGTCCGAATTGTGTTTCACAAACATCATAACCAGAAGTACATCTGATTGTTAAATACTGAGTGTTATCAGAATATTGAACAACATTGTTGAGAGAAACATTATTACCGTTAAAGGTATAAGTAGTATCAGCTGCATTTTTGATGTTCAAATTAGCTAATTCTAACAAATCAGCGAATGTAGAACCTGCACAAATAACTTTATTCTGAAGTGCTTCAATCTTTGGAATGCCAAGGAGTGTTACATGATGTATTACATTACTGTCGCATTTTGCTCCGTCATAAACTAAGTAAGGATAATCCGCACTAGAACCATCATATACAACTGTTTCTGGAACATTTTGATCAGCAATAACATGCTCAATATCTTGCACAATCGTAGTAGAAAGGTCAACACGAACAGTATCTGTTCCATTGAAGTAAACATATTCTTTAACACCAATTGATGGTAAATTAAAACGTGTACAAACAGTATCGTAAACTATAGTTCTTGGAACTTTGTTAACTCTCAATGAGAATACACCACGGTTTGTACAACCGAATTCACTTTCAACATCAACACAGAATGAATATGTTGAATCAGGAATCAAGCTATATGGATCGAAAATTGTATCAAATGATGTGGAAGAGAATGAATTAGACCAATCGCAAGATGTGAGCTTTGTGGTATATCCATTAACTGTGCGTTCTTTTACAACAGCAATCTTAAACTCTTCGTTTTGACAGATTTCTGCAGTGTTTCCTGAAATTTCAACATCGTTAATAGCAAAAACAACATCAGGTTTCTTTTCAACGCATACTTCAACATCTTTAGTTTGCGAACAACCTGTAGCCAAACTCTTTGCTGTAACTGTATAATGACAACAATAAGGAGCTTCGTCTGTTAAAACATTGATTTTGTTACTGCTTGCTGTACGGCTGTGGCAACTTACGAACCAACTATATTCATAGAGGCCATCTTCACAATTAGGAGCAGCAACAGCTTCAGCTATAAGATCTATAGTATCGCCTACACAATAGTGGAACTTACCATCATCATTAGGAGTATTGCCTTGAGAATCTGTAATAGTGATTATTGGAGCACAAGCATCGCCGTTTGTAACAGTAGCAACACCTTTGTAAACACAGCCAATTGTGCTGTCTTTAACAAAGATTACATAAACACTGTCTTTCAAACCACTAAATACATTGTTCTTAGTGAATGTGATACTATCGATACTGTAAAGGAACTTAGCATCAATATTATCAGAAATCACATTAGATACAGTAATTGCACCATTATAGTGATCAACACAATTTGTGTTTTGTGTGATTGTAAACTCAGGAGTTACTGTGTACTCGTGATAAAGAACTTCAATACTATCATTTACCTCACAACCTGTAACAGTATCAAAAGCAGTTACTAAATATTCTTCATTAGTTAACCAATATTTTGTCATTGTTAAAGGATCGTTATAAGGAACAGTCATTGATGACTCATGGAGGAATTTATAGTTATAATGATAACCATGTCCATTAGTATTAACTGGAGCAGAAATTGTGATAGTACCATTACCTGGTTTCTCGAATGTAGGTTCACACATTGAGTTAGGTGATGATGTCATCACAAGTGCAGGAACAGTGTATTGAGAAACTGTAACTTGCTTGTTAGCTGTACAACCATATTGAGTTGTAACAACAACATTGTAAGTACCACCAGGAACTCCATTAAGAGTGAATGGAGAAGCTTTCTCAGTTACAACGCTGTCGTAAGCTGCAAAACAATTTGCAACGCATTCATACTCAAATTTGAATCTATTACCCTGATTTGCCTTAGCTGGAACAGTTGCAACAATAGTACCATCCCACTTTTCTTCAAAGCAGTTGTTGTTCATCGTAGATGACAAATTAAGAGTTGGAGTTACACTCCTATTCTCAACAGTAAATGTAGCATTTCTTGTACAACCTAAAGCAGAAATAACAGTTACTTTATAAGTACCTTCATAAAGTGCTGTGTATTTAGATTCTGGAACTACAATACCGTTAGAATCAACAACGTATGTGTAATTAGTCATAGCAGAACCACTGCTTGTGTTATTCTTAACAGTTAATGTAAATGAACCATTAGCTGTATCTGTTACACAGAATAAATTATGTTGAGGAGTAACTGTGATATAAGGATATACTGTGCTGTTTTGAATAGTATATTCTTTAACTGCATCGCAATTAGTAGTAGGATTAAGTTCATAAACTTTATACTTACCATGTAATAAAGTATCAATTGTAATATTACCTAAACCTTTGTAGATAGTATCAGTTGAACCAGCGATAGCAGGAGTTACAACATAATAATTATTAGCATTTGTAAGTTTAATAGAACCATTGTAAGGATGTACACAAGATGTGTTGTTTGTAATAGTTGCACTCACAGCAAAACCGCTATTATAAGGCTCAACTGAAGTTGTTAAAGTATCTGATACACAACCTGTTACATTATTCTTGCAATAGAAACGATAAACATCTGTAGGAGTAACATTTGTTATAGTAGGATTGCTAAGAACCGCAAAATCTTCACCATTTTTCTGATAATAATATGTGCAACCTGGTAACAATGTAGAAATTGTAATCTTACCATCAGCTTGGAAACAATCTGTTGGAGATGTTTTCTCTGCAACTGGAGTAGCAGGTTTGTCGTCATTTTCATTTCTGATAGTTATATACATTGTGGTTTCACAACCATCAGGAGTAATTACTGTGAGAGGTTCATTAACACAAGCATAACAATTGTCAAATACCATCATATTTTGTGGTGTTGGTTGATGCTCTGGAACATCATGAGTCTTAACTTGACCTTGGAAAATATATGTGTAATTTCTGATTACACCATCAAGTACTAATGTACCATTTTGACCAACGCACAAAGTATTAGGAAATGTAGTAGTGTCAGGTTGAGTTCCTTGATAAAGAACTGTTACAACTGCGTCAGCAGTAGCAACACAACCTAAATCGTCAGTTACTTCAACTTGATAATTAACTTGAGTATTTTGATTGTTTTGAGCTACTTCATGAGCAACGTAAGAAGAATTTGTTGCTGCAACTCCTGTGAGTTCAACATTTTCTCTAATCCACTTATAAGTAGGAGTACCTGAAGCATTGCTAACATTAGCATTAAGAGTAATACCTGCGTATGCAGCATCATTTTCACACATTGAGTCATTATCAAGTGTTATGTTTACGCTGAGCATATTTTCAGGAACAAGAGCATTTACAGTGTATGTAGTAGTCTTGTCGTTACATGGAGCTGTTAAAGTAATTGTAACTTTGGTGTTTTGTGTCATAACTGAACCTGCAGCAGGAGATTGCTTATACCAATCAGTAGTTGCAATTATATCAGACCAATTCCAACAATTTGAAGAAACTGTTTGACTGTTGAAGAATGAACTGAAATCAGGAACATACATAACACATCCATTGTTTACAATAACTGTAGTGTCGTTCAAAGCACCACCGAAGATAAGTCCTTCGGTATCTTCAGCTCTTACTGTAAGTTGAGCTGTTGCATTACAACCTATTGAATCTGTAGCAACAACTGTAATCACATAATCATGTTTACATAATTCTGGAACTATTGTTACCCAAGAAGAATCAGTTGTAGGAGCGGTATTAACACTTTCACCTGACCATTCAAAGGTCAAACCTGAAAGTTTTGCACCTGTTGTAGCGTCAGCAGCATACAATTTCAAGTTTCCGTATGTAGGACAGAAAGGTTCTACTTCACCATTACGAACATCTTTATAGATAGCAACGTTTGGAGTTGGATTTACATGTAAATAGAATGGTTTAGATTCAGCTGAACAACCATTGCTGTTTGTAACAACAACAACAAACACGAAATCGCCTGAACCAACAGGAGATACTGTTGTTTCAAAAGCATTTGCATTGCCAAATACTACTTCACGACCGTTCACTTCTTTCCATTGATATGTATATGGTAAGAATGGACCTACGATAGTATCGTCTTGAATTAAATTAGTATCTAAAGTAAGTGTGGTTGTAGCGTTCTCACAAATAGGATCTAATGAAACAGGACGGCCATTAACTTGAAGTGTATCAGGACGGTCTATATAAACAACCATTTGTGTTGTATCATTACCACATCTGTCAGTAATTTTAGCAGAAACTGTCAAGTGATTAAATAGTCTGAAAATATTTGTTTGTCCTATTGGAGACTCATCAGTATTTTCATAGAAGAATTGAACAGTTGACATCAAATAAGCAGAATCAGAGCAATTATCTCTTACGTAAGCTTTAATTGCATTGATGAATTCCATACTATCTGGAGCGTTATAAGTACAATTTCCAGCAGGAACAGGATTCAACTTAACGTATGGCATACCATTCAAATTAGCTGTGATTTCGAAATATGGTTTAACACTATCACGAGCGATAATAGTCTGTGTAAAGGTTACAGTGTTATTACAATAGTCATAGAATGTGTAAGTTCTTACTGTAACAGCTTCACATGTTGTATCAGATGTAGCTTTCACAACGTCTGATTGAGTTGTCTTTGCCCAGTTTATACTACAATTATCAGTAATATTGATTTTATTATTTGTAGTGTAATCCTTGCCAATTATTGCTTGGAAATCAGATAATTTTTCAATATTATTGAAATTAATATAAGGATATGTACCACCAGCACCATTAGTTACTTCACAAGCATTGATATAAGTAACCATATTTGCAGGATTAGCCTTAGGAGCTTCAGTATCTGTAGGTACAAATGTAGCAGTGTCTTTCTTAGAACAACCGAAAGCATCTGTTGTTGTGAAATACACTTTGTAAGTTTTTCCACACTCAATTACAACAGGTTTGTTGTTGTTAGTAATGGAAACGTCAATATTGTTTTTTGAAGTGTTAGTTAATTGGTCAGTTTTTTGTGCATTTTTCCAATCAACGTATGTAATTGTATAAGGATAAGTTGTTTTAGGAGTATTGTTGTTAATCTTAACATTGAAATCAACTGACATCGGCATCGGACATGGTTTGTCGTTATATGTGAGTGTTGTCTCAGGTGTGCGATGGAAATTAATCTTAATTTCGTTAGATGCTGTTGAGTCACAATGTGCACCGTTTACTTTATTATAAGCGTATGCTTTGAAAGTAACAGTCTTATCAACATTTGTAGCTGGTCTATATTTGCTCAAATCTACTGTAAGCTGCTTCATATCAGCACTTACAGTATTATCTATTGCTGCATTTTTCCAGGTATTACCATCCTTTACAAACCAAATAATCTCATTCCAACATCCGTTATCATTCTCGAATGTAGCAGTGAGTTTTGGATTTGTATAAGTCTGCTCATTACAAAATTCTGTTTTAGTAGCAGTAATTGTTGGAGCAGGAATAGGTTTGATTGTCAAAGTAATAGTGGCAATGTCACCAGTACAGTTAACTATATCTGATGTATCACCCTTACAACCAACTGTCCAATATGTTGACTCTTGTCTTACATAATATATATATGTACCAACAGCAGTTGCTGGAGTTGGAACTGTTGTTGTCCAGTTGTTAGGATTATTAAGTTGTGCAGGTGTAGCATTTGGATACTTATTCCACCAGAATGTTCCATATTGGAAACCTTCATACAAATTATTATCTACTGTATCAAGAAGAGCCACGAGTGAATCTGCTGTAAAAATATCGCAGCGGCAAATTTCGTGATCAACACTTACGAGATCTGGATTTTCGCGGATAAAGAAATGAAGGTTAACTATTGAATCAACATCAATATAAGCACATTCGCCATTATTGAATGTTGTATCACCAACCTGAGTTATAAATATAACGTTGGTATCAGGCATAGAACCTGTTTGTGGATTTGGAGTTCCGTTAGCGAAAACATATTCAGGATTGCCGAATGTGAAAGGTTGTGTAGCGTTAGCATCTTCACAAACGTTAACCATCTTGTCGCTCTTAACCAAACCATGAATTGAGTCTTGAGCAATTACAGGACCACAAACAGCTTGCTTACCTCCCACGAAGTCAGTAGTTTCATTTGCATTCCAATAAAGGTTATTGAATTCAGTACCGCCATTCATTTGGCGAACACGCATAACTAAAGAATAGTTACCTGCTCTCTTCCAAGTAATACGAAGAACTGTTCTTGCCTGATCAAAGAAATCAAGGTTGAAATAGTTAAGATATTGTGTATAAAGATTAACAAATCCGTTTGCTGGATGAATATTTCCATTTTCGAAAACAGAACCTGGATAAGAGTACTGAACTTGCATTGAGCCAGGATAGTTCATGCCATCAGGAGATGGAACACCTGAAAACATATCAGGAGCTTCTTGCTGACTACAGAAACCTGTTGCATCGTTCACCTTACCGCCAAGCCAGTGTATTGACTGGCATTCACCTTGTTGATTAAGACGTTTATACTCGGTAAAAATCTCCAAATCTGCATATTGAGAGATATTACCATTCACCAACTGTCCGTCTCTGTAAAGCAACCAGTCGATTGACACCCTTGTTTTTGGGTCTAAACCGCAATTGTTGCAAAAGTGCAACTCATACAATTCCGACACACCTGGGTGTGCATTACCAAGAACCATTCCACAATCATCATACCAAGTGGTACCGAGTGTATGAACTAAGTCCAAGGAGCCTCCAGGCAAATTCACAATACCTGTTACTGTCTCTGGTTGTAGGTTTTCTATCCAGAAACCGGTAGTACAACTATTGTTTTGCGCCTGCACACTGGAACTGAAAAGTCCCAGTAAAATGCTTAGAAAGCAAATTGATAATAGTTTTTTCATACTGTTTTTTGTTTAATTTGTTATTTATATTTATTTAATTTTCTTACTGTCAAAGGCTTATTACCTATTATTCAACACTATACATTACAATACACTATACATAATAATTAACCTGCAAAAATACATTTTTTTTTATTTGTTTCATTGCTGGAATTATTTTTTCATTTTTTTTTTGAAAGCAAATTAACTTACTATACATCAGTATTTTATGGAATTATGAGCATTCGATTGTTAGTAAATAATTGTACAAATTATGCCTTTTTAAGTTACAATTTAACACTCTAACAGGGTTTTTGAATGCTATTTTATCAACTTTTCTTCTACAATATTATATGACAATATTACTTTATAGTGTACATATATATCATATATACTATTTTATAATATTATGTAAATAAATTGTGTATGTTATCACTTCCACATTAGCAGCTATTATCAATATTCTATATAATCTGCGTGAATAAATATGACACCTTAATTATTTTATAACTTTTATTTAGTTATTACACTTATTACTATAATATCTAAAATAAAAATATCGCACTGAGAATTTAAAATTTCAATGCGATACATATATAAAATCGAATAATTAAATCTCGTTGAGTTATTCGACAATTATTAATATATTATTGATAATTAGATAGTTATCATTTTATTATCTTAAAATCTGTTCTTCTATTCGTCGCTCTTCCTAACTCTGTAGAGTTATCAGCTATTGGTTTATGTTTACCATAACCTTTATATTCTAATCTTTTTGAATCCACTCCTTGGGAAATAAGATAATCGCGAACTGCTTTCGCTCGACTTTCTGATAACATGTCATTATACTCATCACTACCTTGGTTATCTGTATGCCCACCTATCTCTATTCTTACATTATTTAATTTTAGAAAATCAACCAATCGTCCTAACTCTAAATATGATTCAGGTTTTAAGTTTGATTTATCAAAATCAAAAAAAACGTTATTAAGAGTTACAACAGTACCAATATCTGTAGGTTGAAGAAGTATATCTTTATAATAAGGGGTTAATTCTGTATAAGTTTTCTCGATCTGAAAATTTTCAGAATAAAAAGGATAATTAGAATTACTTACATTAAGCATAATATTGCTTCCGGTATGAATACAAGCAAGATAAGTACCATTTTCAGAGTCTGACGTTGTGGAGGATAATACTTGATTAGTTAATAAATCGATTAGTTCAATCTTTGCAGAAACAGGTTTATTGGTAAATGCATCGCGGATGGTTCCTTTTATATAAGTTACTGGCGAAGGGCGAAGATTATCATCAAGTTCGAAAGAGTACAAATCAAGACCGCCTAATCCTCCATCTTTGTCGGATGCCATATAAGCAACTGTACCAGAAGCATTTATAAAGATATTAATTTCATCAGCGGGAGAATTTATAGGATAACCAAGGTTTTCAGGTTCCGACCAAGAACCATCAGATAAAAGAGAGGAGTAATAAAGATCATAACCTCCCATTCCAATTCTACCGTTAGATGCAAAATAAAGAGTTTTACCATCGCTATGGATAAATGGAGCGGCATCATCTCCTGGTGTATTTATCGAAGAACCTAAATTTTCAGGAATAGAAAAATCGCCTTCAGAGTTCATCGTAGTTCTCCAAATATCCATACCTCCAAACCCACCAGGACGTGAAGAAGCGAAATAGATAGTAATGCCGTCAGGTGCCATAGTTGGCTGGCTCTCCCAAGCTGTTGTATTAACTGGTGCTCCAAAGTTGCGAGGTCGAGACCACTTATCGCCTACCCTTTTAGCCCAATATAGGTCGCAACTACCAATTCCAAAGTCGGCATCACACATTGTATATAGCAAATATTTTCCATCAGGCGATATTGTTTGCGCGCCTTCATTATAGCCTGTTTTTATAGGTGTTGGGAGAGCTTCACGCATTAGCCATTGTTGATCTTTACGTTTGCTGTAGTATAAATCTTCTTCATTGAGACAAAAAGCACAAACTGTATTTTTATCACGAGGTCGTTTAACTGTAAATACTATTTGTTCTTCATCGGCTGTGATAGTCGCAAGCGACTCATCCCATGAAGAGTTTATAGCTGAGCCTAAATTTACAGGATTATAAGTTCTGGGATTTTTTATTGCATTGATAGCAAAACGACAATTAGCAATAGTTTTTTGTGCTTCTGGAAGAATATCTGAGTATTGAATACCTTTTTGGAGAAAAATTTCCAAAGTCTTTAGAGCATATTCATAATTACCACATTTTGCTCCTTCATTAGCAGCAATATAGTATAACATTGGATCAGGATTTCCGATAATATCAATTGCTTTCTGATAAGAAGCCATTGCTGAATCTGATTGAAGATTAAAATTAAAAATATCACCTTTCATAATATAGATATCGGAATAGTTTGGATCTTTCTGTTGAGCTTGCCTAAGATAAGCCATTGCCTTCGTAAAATCATGAATTTTAATACACTGTTTAGCCTTATCGCAAAGCGAAACAGCTTTTGACGATTTTTGAGCAGACAATTGTAAAGAGACAAAAAGTATGCAAAAAATTACGAAATATACAATATTATTGTGAGCTTTCATCAGGATTTTGTGTTGAATTATTAAGGATTTCTTTAGCTTTATCCCAATATACATCCATTTCAGGAAGGGACATCTCAAATATTTTTTTATTATCTATAGCCATTAATTCTTCGAGTTTTTGAAATCTTTTTATAAACTTGCGATTAGTTTTTTCTAAAGCATCCTCAGGATGAATATTCAAAAAACGAGCATAATTCACCAAAGAAAAGAGCACATCACCAAATTCATCTTCTATTTTAGATGAGTTATTCAACTCTTCGTCTTTCAATTCAGCTATTTCCTCTTGCACCTTATTCCAAACATCAACCTTGCTATTCCAATCGAAACCAACACCGCT
>CADBTU010000139.1 GCA_902797625.1 uncultured Bacteroidota bacterium
AAAGTGATTTCGTAAAAACATCTACATCTTTTGAATCTTTTGTTTTTGGAGAGGAAATTTTCAGATATTGAGCATCTACTTTCCCTGTTTTGTAATCTAATATTTCTATAAAACCATCTTTTTTTTGTATCCTGTCTATAACTCCATATATATTAACAGAAATCTGCTTATTTAACTCATTCGGATCTTGAATTTCTATATTAGATGAGTATTTATCTTCATTTCCAATAATTTTAAGAGATGGATTTTTTAACTCATTTTTTGCTTTTTCAAGGTATTTTTTTACATTTTCTTCGATAAGATACCTGTTTATTTGCCAAGCTCCTTGATTTAATTGTTCCTCGGAAATATTTTTTCTATCATCTAATTTACAAATTGCTTTTTTAGTTTCATTCGAGATATTGTCTATGAAATAGTTTATAATTTCGTCATACTTTGAGACATCATTTTCGACTTTTATCTTATCAAATACCTCATTAAAGATTTTATGAATAACATCCCCAACTTCATTTGCTTCCATTTCGTCGGATAATATTCGAGAATGCTTAATTTTAGCTACGTTTTTAAAGAAAAATTTAACAGGACACAATATATAATTTTTCAAAGATGATGCAGAAAATGATAATTGTTTGAGTTGTTGACATATTTTTTCATTTTTTTTAATAGTAATATCATTATAACCATTCATTTTCAACTCAAAATCACAAAATTTATATGAAAAATTGAGATTATCTAACTTTTTCGTTTTAGATTCAAAAATCATTTGAGAGACAAATCTACTTATTTCTGAAATTTTGTCGTCAGAATTTGCGTTATAAATAAGCTTTATATTGTTGGCTCTTTGAATGAGTCTAAAAAAGTGATAGGCATAAACTTGGTCTTGATAGAGATAATTAGCCAAAGCAAATTTTCCATCAAATTTATACTTAAAATCGAAAGGTAAAAGCGAATCATAAGTAACAGCTTTAGGCAAAACACCTTCATTTACGGAGAGGAGAATCACATTTTTAAAATCAAGCATACGAGTCTCCAGAATACCCATCACTTGTAAAGCCCCTTTAGGGTTACTAACACGCGAAATTTTCAATTTATCGAGTGAGTTAAACACCATCAGCTTTGAAAGCGAAAAATCCACAACTTGATTTTCTAAGAAAGATTTATCATAGTCATTTTGAAGTTCCTTAAGCAGTTTTATAGTATTTTTTGCAAGCAAAACATCGCTCTCATCTAATATATTGTTAATTATAGATTCACAAAAATGTATAAGTATTGATGGTAATAGTTTCCCTACTTTACTTTTATCGAAAGTGATAAAAAAATCCTTATTTAACATTGAATCAGCAGGAACAATAGTTGGGAATGGAGACAGATTTAATTCAATATTATTCTTTAAATAATCATTTTCAAATAAAAATTGAACATCTACGCCGCTAAAAGATAGTTTTTCTTCTGCTTCAGGAGTAAGTAAAAAAGCATTTTCATAAAGCACAACAACACTTTTCAAAAACGCATAAAAAGGAGTTGTATTAAACGGTATTCCCATCGTAACATTATAGGGAACTTCATCTATATTGTAAGACGATAAAAAATGAGGTAATAGTGATTCGTCGGCAAGTACAACTGCGGTATCAGACATATCAATAGTTTGAGAATCTTCATTTGAACTTTTCATCATCTTATCCTCAACAATCTCTTTAAGAGCATCAAGTGCTACATAAATTTGTCTTATTTTTTTAGATGTGGCGATAATTTCAATATTTTTTTTCTCCTCTTGGAAATTATTGCTCCAAAAATCTATTTTATCGAATTCTAAACCAAGAAATTCACAATCTCGTTTTAGGAAAAAAGATGTTTGTTGACGTATTTCGTGCTGATTATTCTCTTTTATATGACAGTAGAATGGATCAATATCAAAGAATATTTGAGTTTTAAAATGCTCCTTAATATACTTTATAATATTTAGTTCTGAGGGAGATAGAGCATAAAAACCAGCAAAAATTATCTGTTTATAATTTATATTTTGAGCATATAAAGCTATATTTTCTGCACAATCTCTATATTGCATTCCCGCATAAGCTTCAGAATTTTTTATAAGAAGATTGCGAAATTCAAAATGGATATTGGCCAAGAGTTCGTTAAACATTATTTTCTCTTGCTCTTTTGTGGATAATTGGTCTTTTCCCAAAGATATTTCAAATTTTGCTGAATCAGCATTTAATTTCAAAATATTTTCCACATCTTGAAGTTGCATATCCATATCGCTAATATCACGAAGGAAAGGTAAACACCATGTTTGGAGATTAGCAAGAGTACATCTTTCGCTATGAATAGTACGTGTAACTTCGTGGAGACGAAGAATTTGGGTATTTTTATCAATTGTTTTCAATGGAGAGAGAAATGATACAAACTCATCCATCGGAAAAATCGTAGGAGCAAAGAAAGTTTTCCCAGCAAATCTATTTGCCAATTCATCTAAAAAAGTTCTATGCGCACGTCTATTAGGCAAAATTATCAGAACATTCTCTATATCTGAATTACTAATGTCATTAAAATTAAGTTTATCAAGAATTTTATTTATAAATGCTTCCATCTATTTAGAATAAAAAAAAGATAATTTCTCAAATAAGCGACAAAATTAACATTTTTATTTGTACAGAAAGTGTCTGAAAATATTCACAATTATTGAACACAACCTTTAGTGTATGCTATCTTTGGGCTATATCTCTTTCTATTACTGTCCGCTAAATAAAAAATGAATTTTCCATAACCGTAACACTTTGTAAATCAGAGCATACAATTTCTACTGACAAATCCAAGCCCCCTGAAATACAAACTCCAGACGCTTTCGAAAAAACTTTTTCGCTTCAGGAAAACCGCTGGATTTTGTTATGTCATATTTATATCACTTTCTTTGATGACCCCAAAGAAAGTGATACAAAGAAAGGGTTTGCGCTGACGAAATGTTTTCTAAAAATGGGGA